>DAIEHU010000355.1 GCA_027353395.1 Desulfobacteraceae bacterium | reverse complement strand
CGCATCCGCATGCACGGAAAAAATGATAGAAGAACTGACTGCGCTGGCAAAAAATCCCGAAGTCCGGTCCTGGGGTGAGACCGGCCTGGATTTTAACCGCATGTATTCATCCCGGGAAGATCAGGAAAAATGGTTTATCCGGCAACTGGAAGCCGCCGACGCGTTAAATCTCCCCCTGATTTTTCATGAGCGGGATTCAAAAGGCCGGTTTCTTGAAATTCTAAACGCCCATTACGGCGAAGCGGGGCGGGCAGGCGTGGTGCATTGTTTCAGCGGCAACCGCAAGGAGATGGATGCCTATTTGAAGCTCGGCCTCCACATCGGCGTCACCGGCATTGTCACCATACAAAGCAGGGGGAAGGATCTGCGTGAACTGGCGGTCCACATACCTTTGGACCGGCTGCTGATTGAAACGGACGCCCCGTATCTCACCCCGGCCCCGGAAAAAAACCAGACCCGCCGCAATGAACCCGCCTTTGTCCGGTCGGTACTCATGAAACTGGCGGAAATCCGCAAAATAGACCCGGAAACCCTGGCCCAAACCGTCTGGGACAATACCTACCGGTTATTTAAAATTCCTCAGGAGTCAATCATATGAAGTTAGGCATTATCGGCCTTGCCGGTTCCGGCAAGACCACAGTGTTTGAAGCGCTTACCGGCGAATTTTCCGAAACCGGAAGCAAAACCGACAACCGGCTCGGCACCATCCGGGTGCCGGATGTCCGCATCGATCAGCTTTCCGCCATTTTCAAGCCCCGAAAAACCATCTACGCCCAGGTGGAGTATTTTCTGCCGGGGAAAACCGGCCAGAAAAAGGAATCCGGCAAGGACGACGGGTCGTGGACCCCGGTGCGGGACGCGGACGCGCTGATTCACGTGGTACGGAATTTTTCCCTGTTCGGACTTTCCGAGCCCAGTCCCTGGAATGATTTTCAAAAGCTGGATCAGGAACTGATATTATCCGATCTGACCGTTGCCGAAAAGAAACTGGAGCGTATGGCCGCGGAAGCCAACAAGGTGAAAAAACCCGATCCCGAAGAACAGGCGCTGGTGGAAGAATGCCACCGGCTGCTGGAGGGAGAAACCCCTTTGCGGCGAATCCCGGATATCGCGTCCGCTCACAAACTGCGGGGCTATGCCTTTCTGTCCGGGAAACCCATGCTGGTGCTGTTTAACAATGCCGACGAGGATGACGCCCTGCCGGCGTCTGAGGCGTCCTGTTTGGATGAAAAATGCATGGTGATCCGGGGGAAACTGGAGCAGGAACTGGCGAAAATGACGCCGGACGAGGCGGCCGAATTGCTCGCGGAGTTCGACATTTCAGCCTCCGCCACCGACCGGGTGGTCAAACAGTCTTATTCGCTGCTCGGCCTGATTTCATTCTTCACGGTGGGCGAAGACGAGGTCCGGGCCTGGACCATCAAACGGGGCACCTCTGCCTTGGATGCGGCGGAAGCCATTCACTCGGATATCAAAAAAGGGTTTATCCGGGCGGAAATTATTTCCTGCGANGATTTTCTGGAAGCCGGTTCCATGGCCGCCGCCAAAAAGAACGGAAAATTCCGGCTGGAAGGCAAAACCTATGAGGTGCAGGACGGGGATATCATCAATTTCCGGTTCAACGTATAGTTGCATCCGGATGGGCGCAACGAAGGATGAAAATAAAGACTTAACTGATTTTTCTCTGCGTCTCAGCGCCTCTGCGCGAGATATGTTTTTTTCCCGCGGAGACGCTGAGACGCAGAAAAATTTTTATATTTTCATATAAATCTTAAAAAGAAAAAAGGAGACACCCATGAGCCAGACCCAGAAAAATTTGATGGATGCGTTTGCCGGAGAATCCCAGGCCAACCGGAAATACCTTGCGTTTGCGAAAAAAGCCGATCAGGAAGGTTATCCCCAGGTGGCCAAACTGTTCCGGGCCGCCGCTGCCGCTGAAACCGTACACGCCCACAGCCACCTGGCCGCGGCAAATGGCATCAATTCCACCGCGGATAATTTAAAAGAAGCCATTGCCGGGGAAACCCATGAATTCACGTCCATGTATCCGGAGATGATACGGCAGGCGGAGGCCGAAGGAAACGCCAAGGCATTGCGGTCCTTTAATTTCGCCAATGAGGTGGAAAAGATTCACGCGGCCCTGTATCAGAAAGCCTTGAATGAGATGGAAACGAAAAACGACGTGACGTATTATGTGTGCGGCGTTTGCGGATATACCTGCGAAAATGAAGCGCCGGAAACGTGCCCTGTCTGCAAATCCAAAAAAATGGCGTTCTCCAAAGTGGATTAGCGATTCATTCCATTTTGCATTCAAGATGACACCAAGGCGGCAAGAAGAAGGCGACGCAGGCTTACTGTTTGTAAGTTGAGGAGCCGACGACGCAGCCAACGCAGATGCC
>DAIEHU010000354.1 GCA_027353395.1 Desulfobacteraceae bacterium | reverse complement strand
CCTTCATGCCAATAAGATGGTCATGGGCAAGCACTCCGGAAAGCATGCCCTGCTCAGCCATATCAAAAGCATGGGATATGATTTATCCGACGAAGAGCTGAAAACCGTATTCAAGAAATTCAAAGACCTGGCGGACAAGAAAAAAACCATCGTGGATGAGGATCTGGAGGCACTGGTCAATCAGGAAGTCCTGCGGACTTCGGACATTTACGCCATCACCTATCTTCAGGTCACGAGCGGGACCACGGTATTGCCCATGGCTACCGTAAAAATGATGATCAACGGGCAAGAAGTGATCGGCACGGGTTCCGGCAACGGCCCTATTGATGCGGCCTATAATGCCGTCGCCAAACTGACGGGCACCAAGTCCCACCTCCTCCGGTTCACCATCAGCGCCCTGACCGGCGGCACTGACGCCCAGGGAGAAGTCACCGTCCGGCTCAAAGAAGACGACCGTGTCGCCCTGGGGCGCGGTTCTGATCCGGACATCATTACGGCCAGCGCCTACGCCTATGTGAATGGATTGAACCGGCTGGAATATCTTAAAATGAATCCCTCATCCGCTGAAACCTTATAGAACTTCGGGAGATAGGCTGTAGTCAATTAGGGCGGGATGTGACGGCTCGTCTCTTTCCAGAAATCCATAAAAAAAGAGGGCCAAATGGCCCTCTTTTTTTTTATCAGCTTATTGAAGCTACTTAGGCTAAGTCTGAATGAATCACTCTATCAGCCTATAGCCTATCTCCATAATATATAACTATTTAATGCTCAAATGCACCCGCCGGTTGTTGACGTATGGAGCGGTTGCATCCACCTGGCGCACAGCCATGGTTTCAATGCGGGAACCATCAATGCCGGCGCCTATGATGAAATTACGGACACTGTCTCCCCGTTTATTGGCCAGCTTCAGGTTAATTTCCTTGGACCCCTTGGAATCACAAACCGGCTCAAGCACAACAGCCGCACCGGGATTGGATTTCAGATACTTTACTTTTTTAGTAAGGTTCTTTTTGGCGGCTGCGCTTAAAGTGGTTGAATTAACTTTAAAATAAACGTCATCAGCTGCGAATTGATCGGCGGAAGCATAGGCTTCGACATTAGCCATTTCCGCCCCCTCTTTGGTGGAAACGGCTGCTTTTTCAACGGATGTTTCCGCTTTTTTCACTTCAGCAACCTGTTTTGCAGCTTCGGCTGTCGTTTTGGTTCCGGCGGCTTTCGCCTCTTTACCCATTTTTGCTTTTCCGGTCTTCGCTTTTTCGGTCACGGCAGCCAGCTTGGCTTCTTCAGCAGCCTTTGCCGTAGCGGCTGTTTTTTCGGCTTCAACCTTGGCCTGAGCTTCGGCTTTTGCCTTTGCTTCAGCCGCAGCCATCGATTCTGCTTCCTGCTTCTTTTTTTCCATAATGCCAGCAAGTTCCGTGGTGAACTTCCCGGAAATCAGACCGGCTTTCAGCCCCTCATCAGCAGGCTTTGTCGCATTCAGCCAGATGCCAAAAAAAGCCTTTTTAAAATCAAGACCGGGAACGGTTCCCCGGAATTGTTTCCCTTTATAGACTTCCAGCCCCGTGCCGGGCTTATAAATAAAATTAAACACGTCCCCTGCTACCAGTGGATCGTAAATCATTGCTTTAAACTTATCCACGCGATCAGCGATCTGACTGAAGCCCGCGCCAACCGAATTTCTCATGCCATTGTAGAGCGCCTGATTCATGGTTTTGGGTTTCGTATCCCTGAGCATCTGAAGCCTCATAATCATTGGCTCATCCGCATTGATGATTGCCGCTGGATCAGTGGAAGCGCTTTTAAGATAAAGGCCGGCGACATAAACTTTGATCACCATGAGATTACGAAGTCCGATACCATTCAAACCCAGCACGTCGTTCCCTACCGGGAGCGTCTCCGGCATGGTGACCCCTTCCAGTTCTCTGGCCGTTGAGACGGACACCGCCATTAAAACGATCATCAGTGTTAACACCATTTTCTTAAACATACGTCACTCCTTTTCTTTTGGTGGTTAATAATGCCGGTTGACAAAAAAAAACCGTTTATGAAATGATTTAAAACGGTATATTGCTACCATGTTTCAAACGCTTTGAACAGTCTTTTATCAAAATCCCCGCATCTTCAGCGAACCCGTCAACTCGCCGATATGCCGGATATGTTCTTTTTCCATAAAGGATTCAATTCCTTCAATAATGTCCAGCGTGGCCCTGGGATTGATAAAATTGGCGGTCCCTACCTGAACGGCGGAGGCTCCGGCAATCAAAAATTCAATGGCGTCTCGGGCGGTAACAATGCCGCCGATGCCGATGACCGGAATTTTAACCGCGCCGGCCACCTGCCAGACCATGCGAAGCGCCACGGGTTTTATCGCCGGTCCGGACAGCCCGCCGGTAATATTCCCCAGAACCGGCGCGCGCTTGTGGATATCAA
>DAIEHU010000353.1 GCA_027353395.1 Desulfobacteraceae bacterium | reverse complement strand
GTCGTAAACGTAGGCAGGGAAAGAGGCGGATTTCCGCCGAATATTATAAAGGTTATCGGCAGTTTGACCAAATATTTTATTGTTAAAAATATCTCTAAAAATTTAAAGCCCGGCGGCATTCTCTGTCTCATTGATCTGGACCACAATTGCCTGAATCATTATGAAGCGCCGCCATTGCTGATGAAAACCCTCGCAGGAATCATGGATCAACTGGAAACCCGTAAAAATTTCGACCCTTACGCCGGAAGAAAATTATACTCGTATCTTTATGATTTACATTTTGACGATATTGATATGGACTTGTCCGCCCACCATCTGATTTTTGGAAATCTAAGTAAAACAGATCAGTTCAACTGGACAACAAAGGTTAAAGTGGCGGTTAGAAATTCCGGATATGATTTTCATGACTATGACGGGGGATTTGATGAATTTTTTGAGGTCTTTAAAGCGTTTTTTTTCGCGTCCCGGCGATTTACCTATACCCCCGTCATTTTATGCAGGGGATGTAAACCGGCTGAGGGGATTTACCCGGCAGATAACTGTAATCCCTCATGATTATTGATAAATCTCTTTTGATAATAGCAAATGAACGCATTCACGATATGCGGATCGAAAAACGATCCGCTCTTTTCTCTTAATATCGCCATCACCTGATCCGGCGGCATGGGCTCATTGTAATACCGGTTGGCGGTCAATGCTTCGAAATAATCCGCCACCGCGATAATTCTGGCCCCAAGCGGAATCTCTTCGCCCTGAATCCCTCTGGGATAGCCGCTCCCGTCAAATTTTTCATGATGTGCGGCGGCGATTTCCGGAACCGCCTTCAGCGGGCCTTCAAAATTAATTTGGTCCAGGATTTCCTTTGTTTTATCCACATGATATTTGACATATTCATATTCATGTTCGGTTAATTTGTCGGCCTTTTTCAGCATCGAATCCGGAATGCCGATTTTGCCGTAATCATGCAGCAGCGCCGCCACGCGGACCACTTCGCCATCTTCTTTTGCAAGGCCCAGTTCTTCGCAAATACCCGCAGAAAATTCCGCCACCCACTCCGAATGGCCCTTGGTGACCGGATCCCTGGCATCGATACTGGAAACCAACACTTTCAGCACGGATTTCAGCTGTGTTTTCTGAGATTCCAGATGCTGGGTATGCCGGATGCTGATTCCGATAAAATGGGAAATCCCCATGAGCAGACTCATATCGCTGTGGACCAGCAGTCGCCGGGATTGGACGTTATCCACCGCCAGAATGCCAATGCTTTCATTGTCGCAGACGATGGGGCAGCAGATAAAGGATTGAGCGCCCATTTTATGCGCGAAACTGACGCTTTTACTGGATAGTGTATCCTGAAACTCACTGATATCATTAATCAGTTTTGGTTTCTGAGTTTTGAAGCAAACGACAAAAATACCCTTTGACCGGGGATTGTCCAGATGAAAATATAATTTCTGTAAAAACCCGAGATGTTCTTCCGCATAGCCGAAGCCGGCCCTGAAATTCATCAATGTGCCTTCCTTGTTGGCCAGCATGATCAGACCGCGATCAAAATCAAGCCGCTTTTCCAGCACGGCGACAACCTCCGTCAAAACGTCATCCAGATGATTGGTCCGGTTAACAATCTGGCCGATTTCCCTGGCAATCAGGCGGTTATTGTAATTGACCTGAATCTGGTCGACCAGTTGGTCCGTCGAATCCGTGAGGTTCTGGAGCGCTTCGTTGGCCTTGTTTTTTTCGATCCGCTCGGCGGCCAGAAAAACTGATAATATCAAAACCGCAAAAACCGCGTACACCTGAATCAATGCCGGCACCGGCAAAAAAGGCGCCATGAGCAAGCCTGCCGCTCCCAGCAATAGCGTGATATAATTTTTGAAGGGATCCCAAAACGTTTTTTCCCAAGAAATAATATAGCGGCAGCAGGGATCCCCCTTGAATATGCATTCCGGATGTGCAATCCGGGGCTGCTTATAATTAAAAATCGTTGTGATGGCTTCAAAAAAACCTTTACGGTTCTCACATTGAAATGGTTTTTCGCTTATTCCGGCGTAGGGAGTAACGGTGACCTGCGCCGAATTGGCGGTGAGCATTTTGGATTCACATCGCGATGACCGGGTAAACCCCGCGGATGCTTTTTCAATGATCTGATAAGCTTGGGCCGGAGTGGCCATGCCCAAAATATATTGCCGCATCACTCCGATGGTCTCCGGCGAAGCGGAAAACCGGCCGGCTTCTCTGGCGATATTTGCATTGCCCGTCTGCGCGACAATCCGTTCATAGAAGCGATCAATCTGATGCTGGGTGAACCAGTGCCCCTGGTCATCCACCTCATGGGGTTTCATCCCGGCGTATTCCAGGATATCCTTGGCATTGACATCGGGATAGCGCCTCTTCAGCATCTGAACATACACATGGATGATGCGGCTGTTATACAACGGTTTATCCTGGTGCTGTG
>DAIEHU010000352.1 GCA_027353395.1 Desulfobacteraceae bacterium | reverse complement strand
GAAAAACGGGTTGGAAAAATTCACATGCTCCCGCCTTCCGGGAGTAATCGTGAGATTGCCGACGGCGATGTCACCGTGACCGGATATCAGATCCGGTATAAGGCGATCTCTTGGGGTGGGAATGATGATGACCTTGACCTGAAGCGCGCCCCGGTTCAGGGATTTATTGATGTAGGTTTCAAAAGCGTTGAGCAGTTCATAGGAAAGTCCCCGTTGCTCCGCTCCGTCCAGATAATAAAATGTTTTGCTGTATGGCGCCAGGGCGCGGATCTCATTTCGCCGGACCATATCATCAAAATCACTGGTCGATATTTCTTCCGGCGGAGAAAGGCCATCCGGCGGCCCGTGCGATTTTTCATGGCCGGGCTGAAACCAGTGGTTCAACCCGGCAAGAATGGCCAAAAACAGGAGAAACAAGAGCGTTGCGACCGATATTTTCCTCTTTTTGAAATCCAATAAACCGCCTCCTATGAAAAAATTTTTTCCAGAATCACCTTTGTCACCATATAGGTAGGCCGAACCCCTTCCGCGCCCATTTCCCCAGCAGCCAGTGTCTGGCCGCTCACAAGTGGATTGTCCGAAGCGTAATAGGCGTACCGGACCCGGACATCTCTTGAGATATGCTCTTTAATAATGGCCGCGTTGATGGCCCGTTGATAGTGCCCGCCTTCCATTTCAAGGCCGACTGTGTTCCAGGAAGACTGAAACCGTTTCAGCATATCCCGATTTTGCAGAGAGGTTCCCAGCACCGTGATCATCGGGCCGGTATACACATCAATATCCGGATCAAAATCCTCTTTTTCAAGATCATTATCAATCATATAATTATCCGAGGAGCCTTCAATCACGTGGGCTGTGGCCAGCATGATATCGCCCTTCTGTCCCGGCAGAATCCCGGCCTTACCCATAATGGAAATGGAAGCAACATTCATCCGCGCTTCGTGGTTCTCATCCACCGGTTCCAGGAGCCGGTCCATGACCTCAAATGCCTGTGCCCCGAAGGCATAGTCCATGATCAGAAGCACCGGTTTTTTGTCCGGACCTTCCGGTACGTGAAACCGGGTATCCGGATGGAAGGGCTGGGATTCAAGTCCTGCCGTATCAATGATCTGACAGTCGATATGGGTGCCGGACCGGTCCGGCAGTTCAAAAAGTCCGTGCTGCCGCGCATGGGTGAGGATTGTTTCCCCCTGTTCCCGAAGACAAAGGATGAAATCATATAGCTTGTCGGTGGTGTTGATTTGCGGAACACGGCAGGAATTGATTGCGGCATATCCGTAGAGAAGGTTCACCACGCTGTGAAGATTCGCGCTGATAATATGCAGGGGCCGGTCCAGGAGATCCAGTTCCTGCAATTTATTCTTTATGTCCTCGGCCCATTGGGCGCCATACCGCTGATGGGCGATAATGTTCATCAGCGACGGGGTCATGTGGACGCTTAAAAAATTTTCAAAGGATTTTTTTTCTTCGTCCACCCGCCGGCCAAGATGATAAATCAACTTGAAGAGACCGTTGTTGGCCTGATGATTTTTTCGGCTGCGTTCAAAATTGTCAAATGACTGGCGGGTTTCCTGATAGGAGCGGCCCAGCACCAGGCTCAAATCCCAGATGGCCTGCTCCGCCTCCTTGGGACTGAGTTCATCCGTCCGGTTAACGGCTTTTTCCAGATCACTCCATTCGCTGGTCATTTTCCCGTATTCATCGGTCATATGCCGCTGAATTTTTTTGGCTTCAATATTTAAAAACGTCAGGTGGGTCAGGATGTCGTATATTTCACTGAGCCCCCGGGTAATCACAAAGCAGATTTCTTCCTTGCTGATCCGGTAGCAGGTGCGCCTGCGTTTGACAGGGATTATTTTTTCAAAGGAATTATCGCCGAACTGATCTTCTTCCGTTAAAATAATACGGGTGCATTCTTCAATGCCGCGCGGCAGCCGGTCAATCACGTATTCCAGTCCGTTGAGTTCCACCACACGGGGATCATTCATGCTGCCATAGATTTCCGGGCTCAAGGTTTTCAGGCATTCGGCCAGAGCTTGGCCCATTCGGCCCGATGGCCTGAAAAAACCGCGAAGGGCAAGGGCGTTCGAAAGGGTTTTAAATGACTGAATGGCGACACGGGCTTTCTGCGCGCTGGTTAAATCCTGCATGAGGATGGACTCCTTTTCCGTGATAGACATATGAATTCACAGGGCATGACATCTATACCATTTCAGGCAATGCACGGTGACTGGTAATTGTTTGAGCCTGATGAACTTTTCGTGGATGAGATTATGGACGGTTTATTTAAAAAAGACAACCGTTTGATTCTATAAAAAACGCCGGGCGCATCGAATCTATTCCGAGCCCGGCGTCATAAAGCCATATAATTTGATTTGTTATTTTAAAGCACAAGAATCCGGGGGCTAAAAAGTAACCGCCGCTCCGACGCCGCCATAAAAATTGACATCCTGCTCCGGCAGCAC
>DAIEHU010000351.1 GCA_027353395.1 Desulfobacteraceae bacterium | reverse complement strand
CCTCGGCAATGGAGACCATATCCAGGTTGTTGGCCAGGTCCACGACGGAACGGGCAATGGCCCGGTCGCCGGAGTCATGTGCCAGATCACGCACAAAGGAACGGTCGATCTTAAGGACGGTGACCGGAAAATGCTTCAGGTGTTTCAGCAGATTCGCGATCTGGCGGCTTATGATTACCCGGTGCATGTGTCCGGAGAAACTGGCACCGGCAAAGAACTGGTGGCGGAAGCGATTCATGCCGGTAGCCGCCGGGGCGGGGCTCCGTTCGTGCCGATTAACTGCGGCGCGCTGCCGGAAGGGCTGATTGAAAGCGAACTCTTCGGTCATGTAAAAGGGGCCTTCACTGGAGCCATCCGGGACAAAAAAGGCCGGTTTGAACTGGCTGACGGCGGCTCCGTGCTGCTGGATGAAGTGGCGGAATTGTCCAAGGAAATGCAGGTGAAGCTGCTTCGATTTCTGCAAACCGGAAAATTCGAAAAAGTCGGGGGGGAGAAGACTGTTTCCGTGAATGTCCGGATCATCAGCGCAACAAATTCCGATTTAAAAGAAGAAGTTCAGAAAAAAGCGTTTCGCGAGGATCTGTATTACCGTTTAAATGTGATCCCCATCCACCTGCCGCCGCTCAGAGACCGGAAAAATGATATTCCGCTTCTGGTGACGCATTTTTTAAAACAAATCGAAAATGACGGAAACGGTGTCGAGATTGGTATTTCCACGGATGCCCTTTCATTGATGATGGATTATTCCTGGCCGGGAAATGTCCGCCAGCTTCAAAATGCGTTGCAATATGCGGTGGTCAAATGCCGTGATCATCTGATTCATGCCGGCGATCTGCCCAGGGAACTGCAGGATATTCGTGGAGTGGGGAATGCATCAACCGGTGGCGGGGCATCGAAACAAAACCGCCGGGGACCGAACCGGAAACTGGATCTGGAAGCTGTCGCATTCGCCCTTGAGCGGTGCGGTCATAACAAGGCCAAGGCCGCTCGTCTTCTTGGGGTCGGGCGTGCGACCCTTTACCGGTTTTTGAGCGATTACCCGTTTCTTGCGCCGGACGGCGTCAAAAATCCATAAACGATCTTTTTACGAGCCCGTCAAAGTTCGCAGGGCAGGGTTCGGCGAAGTGAGATCCGGTTCGGGCCGGTTCGGGTTTCATTTTTCAGGGCAATAGAGACGTCGTAACACATGATTTCAACCCCATTTTTCCTGGCTTGCCGCAATTCCCGGCCATACGCCGGGTCAATATCATCCGCAGGTTTGAATAGAACGGCGTCCATCCGGTTAATCAGGAAAAATATGACCGCGCGGCAGCCATCGGACGCGAGCTGCTGGAGAATGATCAAGTGATCCCGGCCGCGCATGGTGACGGCATCCGGGAAACAGGCGATTCCATCTGTCACCAGTGAGCAGTTTTTGATTTCAATATAGCATGGCGCGCTTCCCGTTTTTGTGGCCATCAAATCCAGACGATGATGGCGCCCGGCCCGCACTTCCGCCCGGACTTCATCATAATCCGCAAATGCTGTAAGCTGGCCGGTTTCCATGGCGTGGCGGACCAGTTTGTTTGGCAGGATCGTATTCACTCCGACGAGGGATGTGGGCATCTGGATAAATTCCCAAGTATATTTGAGCTTGCGTCCGGGATGATCATGAGATGACAGATAAACCCTTTGTCCAGGTGTTGAACAGGCGGTCATGGCGCCGGTGTTGGGGCAATGGGCGGTTACCGTTTCGCCGGTTTCAAGCTGAATATCCGCCAGAAACCGTTTATATCGTTTAATCAGCCTGCCTGTTATCAGTTCCGGCAGCGCCAGGCCGTCAATGCCTTTTGTCTTCATCGATATATCCTTTTGCAATGGTTATCCGTTTGCTCAAAATCTTGATGGACTGATTCCCGACAGCCGGCATGCGCATGTTTGCGTATCATTGGCATTTTTTTGAAACAGTTTTGTCCCATAATTCTTCCGCACCGCCTAACCCACCTGAATGCATAGATAATGATGCAGAATTGAATTTATTTTTCCCGTGATTTAAAAACATACTGCCTCAGTGCATGATAGACTGTTTATACAATATTCCGGCGGCTGGGCGGCATGAACATCGCGTTGAAAGGGCTCATGCCTGTCGTTTCCAGGTTTTTGAAATTGTTGGTATGGAATTTGAATTAGTATTTGGCATGGATGTTTTTGCGCCTCAATCCGCGGTTTTTTTTGAAGAGCGCGCGGTTTAACCAATCGTCTGGAGATAGACGTTATTTTGAAACCCTGCAATCAAAATATCGAGAAAGCCCTTGATCTCGTGGAAAAAATGATTGAACTCGCCAATTCCGGCGATATCCACCGGGAAGATGTCGGGTGCGGTATTCTTTACGGTATTTTACGAGATTCGGCATACCGGATTAAAAAAATCGCGGAAGAAGAGCAAAAAAAACATATGGAAAAAGGAAAATGGGATTAAACCCCTGACTTTCCGTTTTTTTT
>DAIEHU010000350.1 GCA_027353395.1 Desulfobacteraceae bacterium | reverse complement strand
TCATTTGATATACCCGAGTTCTTTCAATTGGTCGCGGGTCTTTTGATCCAGCGCGTCGATATCGACCTGATGGCTGGCGGCGTCGTGACTTCCCAGGGGATTGTATAAATTCAACCGCTGAAGGTAAAAACCCGCGATGATGGGTTCTTTATCGAAACGATTGTCTGTTTCCGCGGGATCCTGACGCAGGTTGTAGAGTTCCCTGGCGTCTTGCCTGGAAATCAATTGATAATCCAGATCGCGGATGCCGGTCTGTCCGGTCAACAGGGTCTCCATATAAACCGGATTATTTTCCGGCCCGCCGCCGAACAGTTCCGGCAGAAGGCTCCTGCCGTTAAAGCCTGAATTCTGATCAACCCCGAAGATATCCATGATGGTGGGCGCCACATCCACGATGCTGGCGATGGCCGCAATGCGGTCCGGCGGCAAATGGAGCCGGTCCGGCAGGGAAATAATAAACGGGACATGCGTCATCTCTTCATAAATGGTGCTGTTATGGGTGGTGCATCCATGCTCCATAAAGGCTTCTCCGTGATCCGAGGTGATGATGACGATGCTTTTCTCGGTGATTTTCCTCACTTTTAGAAAATCCAGTATCTTTTCGGCGATATCATCGGCATACCGCACATTGGCGTCATACATCGCCTTGATATAGGCAAGCTGGTTTCCGGAAATGGTGATCTCCCGGTTCTGAATTTTCAGCAGGGTTTCCGGATCGGTTGATATGGGCTGATATTGCGGTTCGTTAAAAATGCGAAACCGCTCCGGAGGCGTATAGGGTTCATGGGGAGGAATCATATGCAGGTAAATAAATTTCTTTTTGTCCCGGAATCCGGAATCATAAATTGCCGCCAGGGCCTCGGTAATCTTTTCAATCCGGACCTTATGGACTTTAAAATCATCAAAAAAAACCTGTTTAAAGCCGCGGCTGAGCCCCCACGGTCCGGTAAGAAACCGGTGGCCCGTGATCAAAAACGAAGGGATGCCGTGATCCGCCAGAATTTCCGGCAATGTCGGAAGAATCGGATTCAGCCGGTTGGTTTTATCAATCAGGCCATGCTCATAGGAATATTTCGAGGTCAGCAGGGTTCCGGTGGATGCCAGCGTATAGGGATGATTCGCATAAAAATGGTCCAGGACAATCCCTTTTTTGCCCAGAGAATCCAGAAACGGCGTGGTTTTCCGGGAATATCCGTATAAACTCGAATGATCGGCGTTAAACGCGTCCAGAACAAGGTAAATGACATCCATCCCCTTGATTTCAGACCTGAATTTCGCCAATGCAGCGGCATCTCCGGCCTCCCGGCGGGCCTCTTTTTGAACAATGGCGATTTGGGCCCACGACACCGCCCCATTATTCATTGCCGCGCCCGGAGATTGGCTTTGCGGGCCCGCCTCCGCTTCAAAAGAAAATTCAACCGCATCCCCCCCGAACGCCGCCAGCGGGATTTCTTTTGTCCCGGCCTTATCCATCCGGATTTCCGCTTGATCGCCTTTAGCCGGGGTGATGGTCAGTCTGGCCGAAGCGCCTTCCGGAAGATGATCGATATTGACCGCCAGATGGCTGTCCGCCGGAACCCGGTAATAAAAATTCATCCGCGTGTCCGGGGACTGAAGAATTTTGCCGTCTTTTTTTTCCAGCAAAAAACCGTCCGGTTTCATCCCGGTCTGGGCCAGACGAATCCGCTTAAATTTCACGGCCAATGACCGGGAATCCGAAGAACCCGGATAATCGGAAGGCCTTTTGGCATAGGCATAGGCAAATGTCAGCCTGTTGTTGCCTTCCTTGTTGAGAAATGCGCCTGGCAGCCGCGCCGGATACTGGTTTTCGCCGGTTTTCAAGACGATTTCACCCGCGTCATGCCCATTCAACCGGAGATGGATGATCTGACGGGAATCCGCATCGGGCGTAAATGGCGTGCAAACAACGGTCATTTCCATATCCGCGTTGCCGGGGCTTTTGAAAAACACGACGCTTTCCAGTCCTTCCGCCCAGCGCGGTCCGGATTCCGTTTCGGGTTGCGCCCAGCCCCCGCCCAGTTGGCCTGCGCGGCTGTTTAATAAATCGATTTCCTGGACCGGCGGAATTTTTTCAGCAAGTTCAAAATCCGCGATAAAATTTTTATAAACAACGGGAGCGCCGGATACGCCTGGGGAATGCCCGGATGTTTCTTCGGATCCGCATCCGGAAAAGGATAGCCAGACCAGTAGCAGCAGAAACCCGCATACATTTCGATTCATATGATGATATCCTGAAACTTTTATATGAAAATATAAAAAAATAAAACTCCTCTGCGTCCCTGCGTCTCCGCGGGAGAAGAAATAATTCTCGCGCGGAGGCGCTGGGGCGCAGAGAAAAATCAGTTGAGTCTTTATTTCATCCTTCGTTGTGCCCATCCGGGCATGGCGGTTAGCCAGAAAAAACACTGACAATGAAGGTATGATAGATAAATATGCCCACCCGAATCTCCAGTCAGGGGCTTGAGACAGAAA
>DAIEHU010000034.1 GCA_027353395.1 Desulfobacteraceae bacterium | reverse complement strand
GGCTGTTTTAAAAAAAATGATGTTTGCAGACCGTCCTTCAGCCCTTTCAGCTTAAGCGGTTGCACTGAACGGATAATTATTAACCATAAAAGGCGAGCTATATTGAACTCACGTCAGTTAAAAGGAAATATCATCCGCCATATTTTCTTCGGGTTTGCTTTTGTTTCCATCACCATTCTCTGCATGATTCTGTTTTTTCTGGTCAGGGAAGGGATGCCGATTTTTAAAGTTGTGTCCGTCCGGGATTTTCTTTTCGGCGATTACTGGTACCCCACGGCAGACCCGCCGGCTTTCGGTATTTTCCCGCTGATCATAGCATCGCTTCTGGTCACCCTGTGTTCCGCGGCCGTCGCCATTCCGCTGGGGATCATGCCCGCCATTTATCTTTCGGAAATCGCCTCCCGGCGCGTCAAGGAAATCGCAAAGCCCATGGTGGAGCTTCTGGCGTCTTTGCCGTCGGTGGTGATCGGGTTTTTCGGCATGGTGGTGGTGGCTCCGTTTCTGCAGGAGACATTCGATATCCCCACCGGCCTGAACCTGTTTAACGCATCGCTGATGCTGGCCTTCATGTCCGTGCCCACAATCTGCACGATTTCAGAGGACGCCATCACCAATGTGCCGGTGGAGCTTAAGGAGGCGTCCCTGGCTTTGGGGGCCACGCATTGGGAGAGTATTGTCCGGGTGGTGATCCCCGCATCCCTGTCGGGCCTTTCCACCGCCGTAATCCTGGGCATGTCCAGGGCCATCGGGGAAACCATGGTGGTGCTGATGGTGGCGGGCGGCGCGGCCATGACGCCGTCATCCATTTTTTCACCGGTGCGGCCCATGCCAGCCAGCATCGCCGCCGAAATGGCCGAAGCCCCGTTCCGGGGGGATCATTATTACGCGCTGTTCGCAACCGGCATGGTGTTGTTTGGTTTCACCCTCATCTTTAATTTTATTGCGGATTATCTGGCGAATAAGCACCGGCAGGCGGGGGCGGCGACGCTATAGGAAATGATGAATGATGAAAGGATCTAAGAATTGAGTCCATCAACCATTGGCTTGGCGCAGCAAACCGCCTCGCGCAGGATATTTTCCCAGTCCGCCATGTTCGGCCTGTTCCGGATTGCGGCGGTGATCCACGGGCTCGCCCTGTTTGTCATTCTGTTTTTTCTCATCAAAAACGGTTGGCAGGCCATCAACTGGACCTTTTTAACCCAGCCGCCGATCAACTCCATGACCCAGGGAGGGATTTTCCCCTGTATTGTCGGAACGATATATTTGAGTATCGGAGCGATGCTCATCGCCTTTCCGCTGGGAACGGCGTCCGCCATTTATTTGAACGAATATGCGCGGCAGGGTGTTGTGCTAAGAATAATCCGGTTCGGCATCAATAACCTGGCAGGGGTGCCGTCGGTGGTGTTCGGGCTGTTCGGCCTCGCCCTGTTTGTGACCTGGATGAAAATGGGCGTCAGCATTCTGGCCGGGGCATTCACGCTGGGATTTTTAACCCTGCCGGTGATTATCGGTACGGCGGAGGAAGCGCTGCGGTCGGTCCCGGCCACCTACCGGGAGGCATCCCTGGCCCTTGGCGCGACCAAATGGCAGACGATTTACCGGGTGGTGTGGCCCGCGGCCCTGCCGTCCATGCTCACCGGCGGGATTCTGGCCCTGAGCCGGGCAGCCGGTGAGACAGCGGCCATCATGTTCACCGCCGCGGTATTTTATACGAAAAAAATGCCGACCTCCATTTTTGATCAGGTCATGGCCCTGCCGTATCACATCTATGTGCTGGCCACCGCCGGCACGGACATCGAGCAGACCCGTCATCTGCAATACGGGACCGCCCTGGTGCTGATATTTCTGGTGCTGGGCATGAACCTCGCGGCCATTGTTTACCGGTCAAGGCTGCGGAAAAACAGATAAACCGAAAATCGTCCCATCATCGCCTGTCCCCTCTTGAACTGATTTGAGTCTCAAGGCCCATCCCTAAAAACATCAGGATGACCTTGCCTGCCTGCGCGGTTTTCTTGCCCCGTTCCAGTTCTCCAAGAAACCGGGCGCCAACCCCGTAAAGCGCCGCGGCGTCAGCCTGGGTCAGGCCATCCGCCTTTCTCTTGTCCTTTATCGCGTTTCCGATGTTAAAAGAAATGTCCGGATTCCTGTTGTTTTTTGTCTAATTTATTGCAATGAAACAAAAGGGTTATTTCTTTGGTTGAATGCTGTTCCGAAACCGGTGGCTCATTTGCTATATGCAAAAAGGAGATGAATGAATGGGCGTTCCAGATTATCAGAGCTTGATGTTGCCGCTTCTTCAATTCACTGGGAGAAAAAATGACGAGACATCCACAGGTGAGGCCGTCGAAATATTGGCAAAGGAACTGGGTCTGACTGACGGGGAATTGAAAGAGATGCTCCCAAGCGGCATTCAATCTGCTTTTGTCAATAGAGTTAGTTGGGCAGCTACTTATATGAAGAAAGCCGGTCTGCTCGAAGCCACGAGAAGAGGTTTTTATAAAATCACCCCTCATGGACAGGCGCTTCTCAAAAAGCCTCCTAAAACTATCAATGTGAAATTTCTCAAACAATATCCTGAATTTTTAGAGTTTCAACAGCTCAAGGGGACACGACGTAATGAGAAGGAAAATTCCCCCCACGTCACCCCTGATAATTCAATCGCTACCCCTTCAGAAGCATTGGAATCTGCTTATGAAAATCTCCGGAATGAACTGGCGGAGGAACTCCTCGCCAAGTTGAAACAATCGTCTCCGTTTTTTTTCGAACGCATTGTGGTCGAACTGCTTGTGAAGATGGGTTACGGCGGTTCACGGGCCGACGCGGGAAAAGCTATCGGGAGAAGCGGGGACGGAGGCATTGATGGAATAATCAAGGAGGATAAACTTGGGCTCGACGTGGTCTACATTCAGGCCAAACGATGGGACAGCAATCCGGTGGGGAGGCCGGATGTAATGCAATTCGCGGGTGCGTTGCAAGCCCAAAAAGCAAACAAGGGCATATTCATTACGACTTCCAGATTTACCGAGGATGCTCGGGGGTATGTGTCTCAAATTGGAAGCAAAATCGTGTTGATCGATGGTGAGCAGCTTACAAATCTGATGATAGATAATGATGTTGGAGTGTCTCTGGTGTCACTGTATCCTGTGAAAAAAATCGATGCCGATTATTTCGATGAAAGCATTTAACAACCAATCATGGAGGATAAAAATGATTGTGACCAGCGTGACGGTATATGTCAAAGAGGCGCATGTCGAGGCGTTCAAAGCGGCCTGCGTGGGAAACCACCAGAGCTCCGTGAAGGAACCGGGCAATCTGCGGTTTGACGTGTTGCAGTGCATGGATGACCCCTGCCGGTTTTTGCTGTATGAGGCGTATGAAACCGAGGCGGCGGCCCTGGCCCATAGGGAAACGGCTCATTATTTAAAATGGCGGCAAACGGTGGAGCCCTGGATGGCGAAACCCAGGGAAGGCGTCAGGCATCGCGTAATTGCGCCAAACGACAGGGGAAAGTGGTAATATGACCCCGTTTAACTTGGGAAAGCTGCCCCGGATTTATTTCGGCCCCGGCAAACTGGCGGAGCTGCCCCGGCTGATGGCCGAAAGCGCGAAAAGCGCACTGATCATCACCGGCGCGTCATCGTTTTACGGGTCGGAAAAATGGAAAAAGTTGACGGATGAGCTAACCAGTCGGGGCATCACGCATTTTCATGTTTCGGTAAAGGGCGAGCCGTCCCCGGATATGGTGGATGACATTGCCGGTCAATACCGGGGGAAAAAGCCGGGCCTGGTGATCGCCATCGGCGGCGGCAGCGTGATGGACGCGGGCAAGGCGGTTTCCGCCATGTTGCCCAAAAACGAGACGGTGAAGCATTATCTCGAGGGATTCCAGGGAGCGGGCGTTCATGACGGCGTCAAGACGCCGTTTATCGCCATTCCCACAACCTCCGGAACCGGCAGCGAGGCGGCGAAGAATGCGGTGCTCAGCCGGGTGGGGCCGGACGGGTATAAACGTTCCATCCGTCATGATAATTTCGTTCCGGACATCAGTATTGTCGACCCGGAACTGATGCTTTCCTGCCTGCCTTCGGTTACGGCGGCCTGCGGCATGGATGCGTTTGTTCAGCTTTTGGAATCCTTTGTCTCCACAAACGCCAGTCAGTTATCCGACGCCCTGGCGTTAAGCGGTCTGGAACAGGTCCGGGACAGCCTCGTGACGGCGTACCGGGACGGGAATAATCTTGCGGCCCGAACCGGCATGGCCTATGCCGCGCTCATGTCCGGCATCACCTTGTCCCATGCGGGTCTTGGCGTGGTGCATGGGTTCGCATCCGTTCTGGGCGGTTTTTTTGCCATCCCCCACGGGGTGATCTGCGGAACCTTGATCGGAGCCGCCACCTGGACCAATATCCGGTATTTGAAGGAGCTGGGCGAGGGCAATCCCTTTCTTGAAAAATACGCCCGGACCGGCGCGCTCCTGGCCCGCCGGGAATATACGCCGGAAAACAGGGACGATCATCTGGATTTTTTGGTCCGGCAACTGGATGAATGGACGGAAACCTTCCGCATGCCTCGCCTGGGCGCATTCGGGGTCGGTTTTCAGGACATTAACAGGATAATTCAGCATACCGGAGACAAGAACAACCCCGTGAAGCTGGACAAGGACGGGATCAAGGAAATTCTGACCGCAAGCATTTGATGGCTTCGACCGGTGCATGGAATCATCAGCCCCTTGTCGCTCATTAAACTGAAATTTTTGAGGAGTGTTTTATGACAAAGAAGAACGGCATGCTCTGGGAAAAAGAGTATCGCGTTCACGGTATTCCCAAAACCTTGAAACCCTATCCGGATGCGCCGGTGTATGACATGCTGGCGACCGCGGCAAAAAAATTCAAAAAAAACGGTCTGATACAGAATAATTTCAAGATAACCTATCCGGAGCTGAAAGATCAAGTAGACCGCCTGGCCACGGCCCTGGCCGGGTTCGGATTGCAAAAAGGCGACCGGGTGGCGACGCTTCTGCCCACCTCCATCCAGTTTTTTGTGGCGGACTATGCCATTTCCAGGGCAGGGCTGGTTCAGATCCCAAGCTCCTCGCTGGAGCCACCGGACAATCTGGAGCATAAATTCAAGGAAAGCGGCCCAAAGGCATTGATCTGCCTGGACGTGTATCTGGATGTGGCCCGGGCCATCCTGAAAAAAGTAATGATTCCTCATGTCATCGTGACCCGGATGGGGGATTATGGCAATGAGAAGCCCCATTCATACGATGACGCCGGCATTCCCGGCGCACACTGGATGATGGATCTTATTGAGCGGAACGCCCCCAATCCGCCGGAAATTGTTTATGACGTGGAAAATGATTTGGAGACACTGCTGTTTACCGGCGGCACCACTGGCCTGCCCAAAGGCTGCATGTTGACCCACCGGAACATCTACGCCAATGCGTTCCAGAATCTTTACGGCATGGGTCAATCCGGGTTTTTGCTCCGGGGCGCGATTTCCGTGCTCCTGGGAGTGCCGTTTTTTCATTCCTACGGGCACCTGGTCATGCATTCCATGACGCTCTTCGGTTTTAACCAGATATTGATCAATGACCCCAGGGATACGGCGGGCATGGTGGCGATGATAAAGGAATACCGGCCCCTGATCCAGATCGGGGTGCCCACCCAGTTTATGAAGCTCTGCGAATCCGGGCTTGATGGGGTGGGCATGCTCTGTCTTTCCGGGTCCGCGCCGCTTCCCGCCAGCGCCCAGGAGGCGTTTGAGAAAAAGGCGGGCGGCGGCATCATGGAAGGATATGGGCTTTCCGAAATGTCCCCCTGTACCCATCTTAATACCTCGTTTCTGCTCCGGCTCATGGGCGGCAGGACGCCGGTGATGATATCCAATTTTATGCTGCGTCTGCCCGGACAAAAGCCGGTTTTGAACTGGCTGCTTCGCCTGGCGGGAACACGAAATGTCGGCTATGCGCTGACCCGGGTGTTTCTGATGCTGACCCGGCATACGGCCCAGAAAGCTTCCGATAAAACCCAAAAAACGCTTGTGGAAAAGCGGGGCGCCATCGGTATCCCTTTTCCGGACACGGAAATCAAGATTATCGACGTTGAGACCGGCGCGGAATTGTCCGCGGAGGATCTGGCGGCAGGGAACACGGGCGAGATGCTGCTGCGGGGGCCCCAGCGCATGCTGGGCTACTGGCCCAATCCCGGCGACGGCATCGACAAGGACGGCTATATCCACACCTCTGATGTGGTGCGGGTGGATGAAAACGGTTATTTCTATATTGTGGACCGCACCAAGGACATGATTATCATCTCCGGCTACAAGGTTTATTCCAGGGAAGTGGATGATATCCTCTATAAATATCCGGGTGTGGATCTGGCCGCCACGGTAGGCATACCCGATGCCGCCAGGGAAGGCAGCGAGCGGGTGGTGGTGTATGTCCAGCCCAAACCGGAATTTAAGGAGACGCTGACGGAAGCGGCGATTATTCATTATCTGAAGGAAAAGGTGCCCAAATATGCGGTGCCCAAAAAAGTCTATATTGTTGACGAAATTCCCCTGACCGAAGTACAGAAAATCAATAAAAAAGAATTGAGAAAACAGGCCATCGTTCAGGAGCAGGAAGGAATTAGGATACCATGAGTGTAAAAAAAATATTGGTTCTGATCATTTTAATGTTTTTCACCGCAGCCGTTCATGCCGGGGCAGGGACTCCCGCGCCAAAAGGCAAGACCGCCCGCATCACCGCCGATACCCCGGCCCCAACCCGGTTTGTCGTCCGGGGGTATAAAATTCTTGATATGTCAAAAGGCGGAAAGCCGGTTTTTTTCCGGGGGATCGGGTATTCGCCTTTTCTTCCGGGTGAAACGCCCATCTATGGCGCAAATCCCGGAGACGATGGCCGTTATAAGCAGCACATGAAATTAATCAGCGGCCTTGGGGCGAACTATATTCATGTATTCCCGCTCAAAATGCCCCCCGGATTTTTTGCGGCCCTTGACAAAACCGGCCTTGCCTATGGCCAGGATGTCTGGGTATGGGCCTATGCGGAAGATTTTTTGGATGAAACCTTTCAAAAAACCACCCTCGCCAATATCCGGGAAACCATTGACTATACCTATGCGGTGGGCCGTCCCGACCGGCTGGCGCTTTTTTCCATCGGCGACGAGCTTCAGGCGGCATCCGTGATGCGCACGGACGCCCGCCATCCCGAGGTGCGCAATTTTTCGGGCAAACATATAATCGTGACCAACCGGACACCCACGGAAGTAGCCCTGGCCCGGCTTATTGACGGGGCCATGACTTATGAACTGGCGCGTTATGGCCGCCGCCACCTGTATTGCCACACCAGCTGGACCCATATCGGCCCTGTGGCCGACCGGCCGGACCTGGAAGTGCCGCGGGAGAACCTGATTCTGCCGGACATGGGCGATCTCATCTGCATGAACATTTACACTTATGCCAATGGCGTGCGGACATCCCCGCCCGGTTCCGTCACCGGCACCACCTACCAGGGA
This sequence comes from Desulfobacteraceae bacterium, assembly GCA_027353395.1. Taxonomy (GTDB): domain Bacteria; phylum Desulfobacterota; class Desulfobacteria; order Desulfobacterales; family Desulfosalsimonadaceae; genus SURF-3. The sequence continues at coordinate 6,959 of DAIEHU010000034.1, read as the reverse complement.
TATCTGGAAGCGCTTGCCAAAGAGACAAACAAGCCGATTCTTATCACCCAGGTGGGTTTGTCGACTTCCCCCATCGCACCGAAGCCAAATGTGCCGGGCTTCGGCGGGCACAAGGCAGAAGATGTGCCCAAAATATTCCGGTCGGTGTGGCAGGATGTGCGGAGCGCCGATGGCAAGGAGAAATTCGCGGGCCTGGTGTTTTTCGAACTCCAGGATGAATGGTGGAAGAGCGGTGAAGACCCGGCGGATTGCACCCGGCATGAGGAAAACGATCCAGAGGAATGGTTCGGGATTTATGAGGTGGGGAAGGATAATGTTTTGATCCCGAAAGGAAAGATTCCCGAGGGAGTGCGGGCGCTGTTCGCAGAGCCCTGAGCGTTATTTTAGCAAAAAAGGTTTATTCCGATATGAAAATTCTGTGTATGACATTGGTGTTTGTCTTTTGTTCAGTACTGGCCGTTTCAGCGGAAGAAAAACCGCCGTCAAAAACTGGGCCGGAGTTTGTGATTCTGTTGCATGGCATGGCGCGCAGCGCACGATCCATGCAGCCCCTGGCGAAACGCCTTACGGAAAGCGGTTTTACCGTAATCAATACAGGATACCCGTCCACCACGGAAACGGTGGAAACCCTTGCAGAGCGGTATCTTGGGAGTATGGTGGACCAGTGCCGCAAAAAAAATGCCTCAAAAATCCATATCGTCACCCATTCCCTGGGCGGGATCGTGGTTCGCCAGTATCTCCAGAACCATGCGCTGCCGGAAGGAAGCCGCATCGTCATGATCGCTCCACCGAACAAGGGCAGCGAGCTGGTGGACAAGTTGCGCTCCCTGCGCGTCTATCAATGGCTCAACGGTCCGGCTGGCCAGGAGCTGGGGACCGGTCCGGACAGTCTGCCCAAGAAGCTGAAGCCGGTAAAGGGCGAAATCGGGGTGATCGCCGGAAACGCCACCTGGAACCCCTTATTTTCCTGGCTGATTCCCGGAGATGATGACGGAAAGGTTTCCATCAGGAACACAAAGCTTGATGAAATGACTGATTTTATAGTTGTTTTCAGCAGTCATGCCTTTATCATGCGCAATACCGCCGTCATGGAGCAGGTGGTGTATTTTTTAAGAAACGGAAAATTTGACCATCAACCCGGCAGATCATGACTTGCAAAAAATGATGAAACCGTAAAAAGTCGATTTTCTCCTTTTTTCGTCATTTCGGCGCAGTCCGGAATCCAGTATATTCAATAAGTTCTAGATGCCGGATCAAGTCCGGCATGACGAGTTGCGGGCTTTTTACGAGATCATCAAAAAATGTTTCCCCATGAATATTGCCGGACAAAAATGACACTCTCGATCTGAAATTTTCAGCCACGGTAACCCCCAAACTTTTTTGGCAATTCCCTGTGCTGCTTTGCCCTGTGCGCAAAGCAGCAGAATCCTGGCGAGGGTTTGCGTCCTATTCGGCGGGCTGCGTTTGAGGAGAGCCCGCTTCTTTAAGGAGACTCTTCATTCGATTTTGGTCTTTCCCGGCGATGTCGGCTGCTTCTTTCGCCCGGTCAATATGCTCGATGTTTTTTGTACCAGTCTGATCTTCCGTCCGCATGTCCTTAATCATCAGAATCCCGATGATTAAAGCGACAATTAATAAACCTACCATCATAATATTTCTCATGGGGTCCACCTTCCCGGTAAAATTAATAAAAAATAGCCGCCGTCTATGGGTAATGATCTGGAGCAATATGTTCTGTTCATCACTCCATGCCTTACTCTATTCATTTGACATTCCAGAATCAATTGAAAAACATGACTGAACAAGGTGTTTTTACGATTTAAGCCTATTCAAGATTTTTAAACCGATCAAAATCCATTCGCAAACCCCGATCCACAACAATGAGACAAGACGTCAGCCGTTTTAATAAGGGATTATATTCATGATGTTACCCTCATTGTCGTCTTGCTGGAATTGGTCGGCTGATGATGGCGCTGGCAAGACGTGAGTTACAAAAATGTCATGCCATGAATATTGCCGGACAAAAATGGCAATATCTGATTGATAGTCTGTTTTTCTATATATAAGCGTTTCGTGCCTCATCCGGTTCTTCTTTTATCCTCTTTTTTAACCATCTTTTAGTGCGAAATAATATTTTGGGCCCACCCAATATTGCAAAAATGTAAATATTGCAAAATATGACAACTTTGAAAAAATATTCAATTTAATAATTATTTCAAAGTGATAAATATAAAATTCAGATATTGGCACGATAATTGGAATATATGCTTATCAAAATGTTAAGGGATGGACGGTTGTCCGTCCATCATCAACCCAATTGATTAGACAAGGAGGCAGAAAAATGACGCGAGAGAAGATGACAAAATGGCTGTTTGTATCGGGCTTTCTATTGTGGCCCGCTTCCCCGGCCCTGGCTGCGGACGTTATAGATACGGGGAACACTTCCTGGATGATTGTGGCCACGGCCTTGGTGATGATGATGACCCCTGCGGGGCTCGCCCTGTTTTATTCCGGCATGTCCCGGTATAAAAACCTGCTCAACACCTTCGCCATGACTTTTATTTCCTATTGCCTGGCAAGCATTATCTGGGTGGTTTATGGCTACACCCTGGCGTTCGGCCCGGATATGGGCGGGATGATCGGGGGGTTATCCCATTTGTTTTTAAATGGAATGGATGTCAAGAGTGTTTACGGTACCATTCCCACTTATGTGTTTGTGCTGTTTCAATTGACGTTTGCAGGCATTACGGTGGCCCTGATTTTGGGCTCCATTGTGGATCGGATGAAGTTTTCCGCATGGATCGTGTTCGCCGTGTTGTGGATTACCGTTATATACTGCCCGGTGGCCCACTGGGTCTGGGGTGGGGGCTGGATGAACAAGATGGGTGCCCTGGACTTCGCGGGGGGTAATGTGGTGCATATCAACGCGGGCGTGGCCGGTCTCGTGCTTTCCCTGATGCTGGGCAAACGAAAAGGCTATGGCAAGGAAGCCATGTTTCCATCGAGCGTCATGATGACCGCCCTGGGGGCTGCGCTTCTGTGGTTCGGATGGTTCGGGTTTAATGCAGGCTCCCAGTTGGCGGCCGATGGGGTCGCGGGTTCAGCGTTTCTTGTCACCAATACATCAGCGGCCATGGCGGCTCTGGCATGGATGGGGGCGGAATGGGTTTTCACCCGGCGGCCCACCATGCTGGGAATCGCCTCGGGTGGGGTGGCCGGGCTGGTGGCCATCACCCCGGCGGCTGGGTTTGTGAACCTTCCGGCATCCTTACCCATCGGACTTGTGGCCGGGGTTCTGGGGTACTTCAGCGTTTCCCGTCTGAAACATAAAATCGGATATGACGATTCTTTAGACGCTTTCGGCGTACACGGTCTGTGCGGCATCTGGGGGGCTTTGGCCACGGGCTTGTTCGCATCTCCGGCCATTTCCAGCGCCACCGGCCTGGTTTACGGCAACCCGAAACAGGTGGTGATTCAGATGGTTTCCATTGCCGCCACCATCGCTTATTCCGCCATAGGAACGGCCGTGGTCGTGCTGGTCACAAAAGCGATTGCCGGCGGGTTGCGGGTGGAGGTTGAACAGGAAGTTGAAGGCTTGGACAGCGCGCTTCACGGGGAACGGGCATTTGAAATTTAATCATTAAGGAGGGAATGAATATGAAAAAGATTGAGGCCATTATCAAACCGTTTAAACTCGATGACGTCAAACAGGCCTTGAGCGATATCGGACTTCAAGGCATGACCATCACGGAAGTCAAGGGATACGGCCGACAAAAGGGCCATACGGAAATCTACCGGGGCGCTGAATATCTGGTGGATTTCATTCCAAAAATCAAAATCGAAATCGTCGTACCGGACGAACGGATGGCCCAGGTAATCGAAACCATAAAGAAATCCGCCTATACCGGCAAAATCGGAGATGGCAAAATTTTTGTCATGTCCCTGGAGCAGGTCATCCGGGTCCGTACCGGTGAAAGCGGTGATGCAGCCATTTGATTTTGACCAAGTTAAAGCGGTCAGGTAGAGGCGTTAGTGCCTCCCCTGGCCGTGTTTTTATCAAAACAGACGTTTTGTCAGGCTTGAGCCACCGTATCGAAAGCCGGTTTTTTCTTTGCGCCCAAATTTGGAAATGCGCTGACGAGCGAAATGATGAGGGCTGCGACATAGGGCAGGGACTGAATTAATAAGACCAGAATCCAGACGGTGAGGTCCGGCGAAGGGACGGCGTCGGAAAAAGCCACGCTTGCGGCGATCAGCCATAACATGATCATGATCAGGGTTTCTTCCCGGGCCGATCCAATGGCTTTAATAAATGCATGGCTGTCGGCTAGTTTCGGGGTCCGGAAAAAAGGCATGTTCCGGGTGAACACACCGGTGATGACCGCCTTGGCGATGGTATGGGACAATGCCAGCCCGGCGATGGCCGCAGCGATGGTGCGGCTGGTGGAAACTACGATATGAGCGCCACGGTACAGGTAAATGATCTTGGCCAGTTTAAAACAGAACAGAGCCACGGGAAAAGCGGAAAAAATCATAACAGGCGCGGAAAATTTATTGGGAGAGAGGACCATGCCCATGGACCAGCCCACTGCGGCTGTGTTGAAAACCAGGTTCAGTGAATCAGCGATCCACGGAAGCCATCCGGCCCAGAAATGATAGCGCTGGCCTGGGGTAAGGCGGGTTTTGATGGCGCCCGTCAACTGGCCTGCATGACGCCGCATGATTTGAACCGAGCCGTATGCCCATCTAAATCTTTGTTTTTTATAGTCAATAAACGTGTCAGGCATTAACCCCTGGCCATATGATTTGGGAATATAAAGCGCTTCGTGCCCATTTTCAAATATCCGGAGCCCCAGCTCAGCGTCTTCCGTGATGCACCATTCGCTCCATCCGCCCGCTTCCTGAAGCGCTGACCGGCGGATCAGGGTCATGGTGCCATGCTGAATAATGGCGTTCCGTTCGTTCCGGGTCACCATGCCGATAAAAAAGAAGCCCCGGTATTCCGCATGGCAAATGGATTTAAAGGCGTTGGCGTCTTCATCCCGATAGTCCTGGGGCGCTTGGACAATGGCCACGGATGGGGTATTAAACTGTGGAACCAGGTCTTTCAGCCAGAGAGGGGAGACCAGATAGTCGCTGTCGATAACGGCGATGATGGACGCATTTGTGTCCGTGTTGCGAAGGGCGAAATTAAGCGCCCCGGCTTTAAATCCCGATAACGGGTCCACATGAAAAAAACGGAACCGGGGTCCAAGCGTCTTGCAGTACGCTTCCACCGGCTGCCAGATCGCAGGGTCTTTGGTGTTGTTATCCACAACAACGACTTCATATCTCGGATAATCCATTCGCGTAATGGCGTCAAGGGTTTCAATGACCATGTCCGGCGGTTCGTTATAAATGGGTAGATGAATCGATACCAAAGGCAGCTTGTCTTCATCCATGTGCACTGGTTTAAAAGCCCGCCGCCGTTCGGTCACCCAGAGGGTTTCCGCCCACTCATGGGCCTCGGTCAGCAGAACGATGATCACCCCGATCATGCCGGCCACGATCAGAATACCGACCAGAACGGCCTGTATGGTCAAATACTGATGAATATAGTCATAAGTCGCCCAGACCGCCACAGTGGCGAGGGAAAATGCAACCACCGCGATAAAGCTCCGCCCCCGGATGTTCAATGTGGCGCTGGTCATCATGATCATGCTTAGGGTGATGATGGCCACCATAATGGAGATTCCCGCTAAAATTCGCCATTCCGGAATTTTGATGATGGGCTGGGTGAAAACAAATTTGGGCTGCCGGTTCACATCGTAAACACCCCAGTAAGCGCCCACTCCGCCCTCATCCAGACGTTTCCACGGCTGATCAAAGGCTTCCATGACATAATAAATATAGCCTTCCTTTGTGGCGCGGTCCAGAAATCGGCGAAGAAAGGTCGCTTCGTTCGCGGTAGATGCGACCGCATATATTCGCGTGCGGCCCTGGCTCGGCCACCCCACTTCACCGATGACAATGGGTTTGTCCGGATATTTTTTGTGCAGATCCTTTAACCGTTCAAAGCAGTAATCCACCGCCTGGTCGACCGGAACGCCTTCCCAGAAAGGCAGCAGATGCACCCCGAGAAAGTCCACGCTTTTCGCCAGCTCCGGGTATTTTAGCCAGATATGCCAAGGCTCGGCGGTGCCCACCGGAATTTCGAGCCTTTTCTGAACATAATTAATATATTTGATCAGGTCGGCCACTGGCAGTTCGTTGCGAAGGACGACTTCGTTGCCGATAAAGGCCCGCACGATATTGTTGTTTTCCCGCGTGTTCTGCAGCAGCAGCTCTACTTCCTGCTGATTGCGGAACAGGTCGTCCCCGATCCACGCGCCGATAGCGACGTTGATGCCGTATTTTTTTGCAAGTTTTGGAATCTCGGTCAGGGTTTTTTCCTGGGAATAGGTTCGCACGGAATGGGTTTTGCCCACCAGGAGCGCCAGATCACTCTCCATCTGCTTTGTAGACGGGAAAATCTGTTGTGTGGGATCCTGATTCTTCTGAAATGGCGAAAAACAGAAGCCCATAATGGTGGATGGCCAGGGCGGTTCGGTTTCCGGACGGTTGAAAAAAGCCCATATGCTGACCGATAGAATCGAAATCGTGATAATAATGACGATATTTGCCTTGTTCATAGCGCTATTTCATTGAAGTTTGTTTTTGAAATAATCATGTCACTGCGTGATTATGATAAAGCTGCCGGAGTTGTCAAATTATTTGTCATGCGCCGTCATGAAAGCAACTGTTATGGTTGTTTTTACAAAGCCGTTTTTTTTGCCCCGCCCAGTGGAATAGGGCGTTTGCTCCGGCGGCCATCGCAGGCGCGCTGACGATCAGAAAAGGGATGGCGTCATTTTCAATCCGAATCAAAAGCATTCAAAATTTTCAGGAAGCGGGTCTTAAAGTCGGCACTTGCGTTGAAC
>DAIEHU010000349.1 GCA_027353395.1 Desulfobacteraceae bacterium | reverse complement strand
TGCCGGTTAAAAAATGGGCCAGTTCAAAGGGGTTAGCGGCACCCTCCAAAAGTTCGATCTCTTCCCGCAACTCACCTGCCTGGGAACCCAGATACTCATCCAGGGCCGGATCCGACAGATCCTGGATCAACACACCGGGCTGGTGGCCCAGCCGCTCCTGGCCGGGTTCAAACAAATGGAGCTGCCGGTGAAACAGATTGTACACGCCTTTAAATCGTTTGCCCATGCCGATGGGCCAGGAAAGGGGCGTGCATTCGATCTGGAGTTTATCTTCAATATCATGCAGGATTTCGAGCGGCGACATCCCCTCCCGGTCCAGCTTGTTGATGAAGGTGATGATGGGCGTATTGCGCGCGCGGCAGACTTCCATCAATTTTTCCGTCTGGGGCTCCACGCCCTTGGCGCTGTCAATGACCATAAGGGCGCTGTCCACCGCCGTCAGCACCCGGTAGGTGTCTTCGGAAAAATCCTGATGGCCGGGGGTGTCCAGTAGATTGATCTCAAAATTCCGGTAATTGAATTTCATGACGGATGAGGTCACGGAGATGCCGCGTTCCTTTTCAATGGCCATCCAGTCGGAGGTGGCGTGGCGGGCGGCTTTCCGGGCTTTCACGGACCCGGCCTGCTGAATGGCGCCGCCGAACAGCAGAATTTTTTCCGTGAGGGTGGTTTTTCCGGCATCTGGATGGCTGATAATGCCGAAGGTCCGCCGCCGGTCGATTTCTTTTTGGTTAAAACGGTCCATACGTTAAGTTTAATAAACTCCTGGGGTGGTTTTTATTTTAAATGCGCCGACCGTTCGATGTCAACGGCCTGTCACTATCTTAAATCATGAGGCATCAATCAATGGGCGGAATTTGCGAGGACAGAGCGGACGGCATTTGAGGAAACGCAGCCTATCAATATATGGCGGGTTTGTAAAGAGGTTGTTTTAATTTGCGATAAAATTTATAAAAAAAGCGGGGATACGCCGCCGGATGCCTGTTGTTTTGGTTTTTACCCACGATTTCATATAACTGTGGCAATTCAGGCGGTATTCTGATACGAAAAAAAGAAGAAACCATGGAAGTTTAATTTTTTGGGAATAAACGCGGCCGCTCAAATAGGAAAGCATATGACACAATTGTTTATGGGCCATCTGGTGTTGGCGCAATTCGTCAATCTGGCGGTGATTATCCTTGTTGTTTACGTGATGCACCGGGTGATTCTTGGTCCGAAAAGGCAAAACACAGGCCCTGCGGAACATCCGCTATTCGGCGGCAATACGAAAAACATGCCCAATATGCTGTGCTACCTCCGGTTTCCGCTGGGGGCGTGGGTTTTTTGTGTTTTTTATTTTGACATATTTCACAATATTTTCGGTTCCTTCACCTTTCACTTGGCGTTTTTTCTGATCTGCATTTTTGATTTTCTGGATGGCCAGTTCGCCCGGAAATGGGAGGCGGTTTCCGAAGACGGCAAGACCCTGGACCCGGCCGCGGATAAATGGGTGACATTCTGCCTTGCGGTGACAGCGCTGATTTACGGCGAACTCCGATGGTGGGTTTTGTTCATTGTTTTTGCAAGAGAAATCATCAGCATGATCCAGCGGATGCGGCTGCGGCGCAAAGGGGAAGACGCATCCGCCCGGTGGCTGGGGAAAATCAAAACCGGGGTTCAGTTTACGGTGCTGTATATTGTTCTTTTAAGGTCCAAGGCGCTGGGTGTCAATACGGTGCCGTTTGAATCCATCGCCAAGGCCATGCCCGCCAATTTCATTTTGTGGGGCATGATACTTCTGTCTTTCGCCACCATTATTTCCGTGTTTCCCTATTTCAAATCCTTTTCCTACGTCAATGACTATACCAAATCCCAGTTCGCGGAATCCGACCGGGCCTGGTATATCGTCATGATCCCCAATCTGTTCACCATCGGCAATTATTTGTGCGGGGTCACGGCGGTATATTTCGCCATGCCGGAAGTGGATGTGGAATACCGGTCCTTTGTGTGCCTGTTCTGGGTGCTGGCTGCCGCCGCCTGCGACGCCTTTGACGGGCCCCTGGCGCGCAAATTGAACTCCCATTCGGATTTCGGCGCGTGCCTGGATTCGTCCACGGATCTTTCCACCTTTGGGCTGGCCACGGCCATGATTATTTTTTTGCGGTATTCCGCCATCAAAGACGCCACATCGTATCTGGGCATTTTTATCGCACTGTTTTATTTTGTGTATGTGCATCTGCGGCTGGCCCGCTTCACCGTCCGGCTCCAGGAGAACCCGGACAAGAGCAAAAAACAGGACTTTGAAGGCATGCCCTCTCCAGCCGGGGCCATCGCGGCCCTGCTATGTTTTACGTTTTTTGACAATATTTTTGTTTTAAGCGTCGCCATTATTCTGATATCGCTTCTGATGTACAGCAAGCTGGATTTCATCAGCCATTCCAACGCCATTCATCATCCCCTGTACCGGTATTTTCTGATTCCTTTGGCGCTTTCCGGGTTTTTGATGTTTATTGTGCT
>DAIEHU010000348.1 GCA_027353395.1 Desulfobacteraceae bacterium | reverse complement strand
GCCCGTATATGAATTCGGGACCGTCGTGGACGGAAGCAAAATTGTTCATGAATTCATCATCGAAAACCAGGGGGAAGGCCCGCTCCGGATATCCGATATTGTGACCGGATGCACGTGCGCTGTTCCGGAATATCCGAAAACCCTGTTTCCCGGACAGAAGGGGATTATTAAAATATCCATCGACACCAATGGCTTCGGCGGCAGGGAATTATCCAAAGTCATTCTGGTGTCCACCAACGAGCCGAACAATCCCATACTCAAGCTCATGATATCCGGTCAAATCAGTCTGTTCGCCGATATTACGCCCAAAAGCCTGATTCTAAAAGGGCTGGTTGGGGAAAAAGTCGAAGCGGCCGCGGTCATTACGCCTTACAAAGAATATCCCTTTACCATTACCGGGATCGAGATAGAAGACAAGCTCAAGGAAATGGTGTCGGTTGACATTCACCGCAAGGGCGAAACATTTATTTTGACGGCGAAAAATAAAACAAAAGCCGCCGGCCAGTATCTGGGAAAATTGATTCTTAAAACCGACAGCAGCATTAAGCCGGAGATTAAAATTTTTGTCAGGGGAACCATTCAGTAAATCATTCGCATCTCATTATGAACTGACATTACCTGTTGACCCGTGTTTCCGGTCATTCCTCAACCCGTAAAACAGTACAATCATTTAAATGATATTGAACCATTGATAAAAAAAGAAAGCTATCTGATGACAGAAAAAATCCAAAAAGCGTTTATTGTGTACTGCTCACCGGCCGGCTCCACACGTCATGTCGGCAGGGTCATTCAAAAAACACTTGAAATGATGAAAATTCAAGTCATTGAATGTGATTTAAGTAAAAAATTCAATGAAACCGCCACCATATCCAAAATCCGCCGGACCAAAAACAACACCTGCGTGTTTGTGGGTTCTCCGGTATATGTTTCCCGCGCTGTTCCGCCTGTCATGAATTTTATTTCACGGCTGCCGCAAAATACTCATATGCCCGTGGTTCCCTTTGTTACATGGGGGGGCGCTTCAAGCGGCATCGCCCTGTATGAAATGGCAAAAGCCCTGGATGCTAAAAAGATGCTTGTGGTGGGGGCCGCCAAAATCCTGGCGCTTCACTCCATGATGTGGCAATTTAAGAACCCGCTTGGCATGGGCCACCCTGATTCATCAGATGATCAGATGATCCGTGAAATGGTGGGGTGTCTCATTAAAAAGCTCTCAGCCGATGCGCCCGCCGCCATAGACCTGTCCCATCTTACTTCGTATCCCCCTGAAATTCGATCTGAAATGGAAAAAATCGCCTTAAAATCAGCGCATCTGCCCAAACGGAAAATAGATCAGGATGTGTGCACCCAGTGCGAGGAATGCTCCGCCGTGTGTCCCACCGATGCAATCTCTTTCCGGCCCTGGCCTGAATTTGAAAACCGGTGTATCCGTTGCTTTAATTGTGTGCGATTGTGCCCGGAAGACGCCATTAAGGCCGATTTTTCCCTGGTGGAGGGCCGCATCCGGGCGAGAGCGGAACAATTCAAAGAAATGCCGCTTTCTCAGATTTTTACCTGAATGCCCGGTGATGGCTCCATTTCATATGCATGAAACCCGCTTCACGCTTGATTTTTATTGGCGTTTACAGACCATCGGATGATAGATGGCGTCCATACGGAATCTATTATTGAACGAATTCGCATATGAAACATAATGGGTTGTTTTAATAATTTTTTTCACTTCACGGAGGGGGAAATGAACAGCAAACAAGTGATTGTATCAGCAGTGGTCGGTAGCCTTGCGATGTTTTTTGGCGGAATGGCCATTCATGCAAAAACCGCATACGCGGGCGCTGTCGCCAAAGATGTGATTGAAATGAATAACACTGCCGCTTTTGCAAAACACAAAATGGGCATCGTCATGTTCGGCCACAAAAAACACTTCGCCGCCAAACCCGATGGGCACGGCATCGCCTGCGGCGAATGCCATCATGATAAGGACCACAAGGCCCTTGCGCTGAAACAAGGGGATGCGGTTCAGGGATGCATGGAATGCCATAAGAAAGCAGAAAAACCCAAAAAAGGAAAAGGTGTTTCCGCCGCCGATGATGCGAAACTCGAACGGGAATATTATTACGGGGCGATCCATGAAAACTGCATCGGATGCCATAAAAAAGCCGCCGCCGGTCCTGTTAAATGCGCCGAATGCCATCCTAAAAAGGCAACAAAATAAGGGCGTACATAAATCCTGACCCGGAAAAAATGCGCCGTTGAAAGCTGAAAAAAACAAAAAGGCCGCGGTCGGGGCATCAAGTCGCGGCACGTGCCGCGACTTAAACCGATTCTGATTCACCCGGCAATACCCGCACCACTTTCACCCCAAACTGACGGGCAATAATCTCCGGCAAGGGCCGGCCAAACAAGAAATCCATCATCTCAGACGGCAGCCCTCCCTTTTCCACCGGCATCTCCCGGTAGTGAAGATCATAATGCACCAGCTCCCCGAGATGGGGCCCGGCATCCGGATCACCCTTTTCCCGGCG
>DAIEHU010000347.1 GCA_027353395.1 Desulfobacteraceae bacterium | reverse complement strand
CGTCGGAAGCCTTTGATTGCCTGAAATCTCTTTCGGAAGGTATAGACGATGCGGAATTGCTCATGGATGCTGTCCGTGATCAGGCAGGTGCTTTAAAGATGATTCATTTCTCCTGGCTGAAAAAGGGGAATAAAAAAAATCCTGGATGGGAAAATACTGTGATGGGAACCATCGAAATTAATGAAAACCGGATGAACGTCGAGGTGAATTCCGTTAACCGTGCTGAAACCATCAAAAAAGAAATCAAAAAACGCCTGGGCAAGCACGCTGTTTATCAAACATCCGTCATCACTTCCATCCCAAAAATGATGGAAAAATTAAGGGAATCCGGTGCGGCAATTCTTTCGCCGGAAGAGCAGACAGCTCAGAATGAATTAATGCAACTACCTGAGGTAAAAACAAAAATCGCTGAAATGGCAAAAAATCACTGGGATTCATGGGTGGACATTCCTGTCCCGGCTCTTGGGAACCTGACCCCCCGCGAAGCGACCAATGACCCCGTGGGCAGGGAAAAACTCGATGGGCTTTTTCTCCATTTTGAGTCCATGAACCGCAGCCAAGGGATCAATGAATTTTCTCCGGATATTGCTAAACTGAAAAAAATCCTGGGAATTTAATTCAGAAGGTAGGGCGAAGCATTATCAGAATAAAAATATGGGACATTGTTAATATATCACTTTCTCCTTTTCATCAGAAGAATTTTAAGCTATATTGTCCTTAAATAAAGGATAAAATAAGCATATGGATATTCAGGATTCCCATCGATTTCAGACAAGACTCAGCGAAAAGCTGTCCGATTCCCTATCGTCTCCCCTCCCCACCGGAACGCCACGGCGGGTATTTGGGGCTGTGCGACTTCCGGGCAAAGCAACCGCCGTCGTGGGGATGCGTCGGGCCGGCAAGACCATGTTTCTTCACCAAATCCGGCGGGAGCTCCTTTCCGGTGGCACAGCCCGTGAGCGCCTTCCCTACATCAATTTTGAGGATGAACGGCTGGCGGGAATGACGGCGGAGCATCTCCATCCTTTGGTGGAGGATTATTTCCGCCGGTTTCCCGCATTCCGGGGAAGCGAAAACGTTACCTGGTGCTTTGACGAAATTCAGGTGGTGCCGGGCTGGGAAAAGTTTGTACGAAGGCTTCTGGATTCTGAAAAAGTGGAGTTGTTTTTAACCGGATCATCTGCGGCCCTCCTTTCCCGTGAAATCGCCACAGCCCTAAGGGGCCGGGCTTGGGAAGTGTTGATGCATCCTTTTAGCTTCACGGAGGCTCTGCACCACAAAGGACAGGCCATACCGGACCAGCCAGATTTTCTCGACGGCCCGGCCCGGTCGGCATTGGAACGGACGTTTATCGATTACCTGACGGCAGGTGGATTTCCCGAGGTACAGGGGACGGACGCGGCTACGCGGTATCAGTTGCTCCGGGATTACGTGGACGTGGCTATGCTGAGGGATGTGGTGGAGCGTCACCATGTCACCAATGTGGCCGGACTGCGCTGGCTGGTGCGTCATCTGCTGGGAAATGCAGCGGGGTTGTTTAGCGTGGAAAAATTTTATGGAGCTTTAAAATCCCAGGGTTTTGCAATATCCAAGGACACTGTGCACCAGCTCATGGGGTATCTGCAGGACTGTTTTTTGGTGCGCACGGTATGGGTGGCTGCGGATTCCGAACGGCAGCGCATGGTGAATCCCCGCAAGGCCTATCCAATAGACCCGGGACTGATTCCAGTGTTTGACCGCACCGGTCGGTCCAATATGGGTCACGCGCTGGAAACGGCGGTGCTTGTAGAGTTGGAGCGACGGCGGGCTGAAATCGCCTATGTGAAGACGCCTCAGGGGTTTGAAGTGGATTTTCTGGCACGGTATCCGTCCGGCGAAACCGAGCTGATTCAGGTCTGCGCTGATGCAACCGCCTCGGAGGCTGCTGAACGCGAATTGCGAGCCCTGGCGGCGGCGGGAAAACGGTTTCCGGAAGCCAGAAAGATGCTGTTGACACTTACACGGGATGGACTGCCCGCACATACGCCGGATGATGTGATCGTCCAGCCTGCCTATGTCTGGCTGCTGGCCTCTCCTTCCATTATTTGAATATTTATGCCGATTGGAGGTTGCACATGACAACAAAAAAAGCCATGAACAGATAGAGGGTTTTACAATTGTCGACTTACCAAATATCAGGGTATCGCGACCTGCCACATTATTGCATTTTAAGAGACGTCTAAAAAAAGGGTTGCCTTAGAAAATGACGGTATTTATGACGGTATTTTATTTTTTGATTATATAAAATTACAAATGAGGCAATTGAAAACCTCCGGATCATCCCGATTTTTTTTGAAGGCCGAGCAAAAAGCTGGATCAAAAAGCAATATAATATATTGAAATAAATTGACATAATAGTTATAGGATGCTATTTTTCTCCTGTCTTTTTATGCTGCGGTTATTAACCAGGCAAATAAATGTAGCAATACAGGATAGAATGTGCTATATTTCTATCCATGGAAAAAACAGACACGAGAAGACTCAA
>DAIEHU010000346.1 GCA_027353395.1 Desulfobacteraceae bacterium | reverse complement strand
ACTGTGGCGATGATCATGAGCCAGAGGCTGCCGGTCATCATCAAAATGCCCAGAATCAGGAAATAACGTCCGATATACATGGGGTTGCGAACAAACATATAGGGGCCGGTAACCGTGAGCGCCTTTTTGGTTTTGATGGTGGCCATGCACCATATCTGGAGCGCCTCCCCCAGAATTGAGATCAGCAGACCTGGGAAAAACCATGCCGCCTTGGGCTTGATAAGGGTGAACAGGAAAAGAAAGAGCAGGACGCCGATGGGCAGACGAAGTTTCACAAGGATTTTACGGAGTTTGGGATCATTGAATACCCCGTTGATTCTGTTTAACAATTGATTCGGCATGGTGGTTTCCTATGGTAGAAAATGTTAAGCTTATGAAGCGTCTTAAATTTGACGCAATCGTAAAAAGCCGATTTTTTCCTTTTTCCGTCATTCCGGCGCAGGCCGGCATGACGAATTGCAGGATTTTTACGAGATCATCATTATTTTTTTTTATTGATATTGTAAGGGTTTGCATTTTTATCCGCCAAGTTTTTTAAAAATATAGGCATCCGGCTGACCCGTTCAATGTCTTCCGGCCGGTCAACGCCAAAACTTTCCCGTTCCGTAATAACCACATGAATGGGAATGCCGTTTTCCAGCAGCCGGAGCTGTTCGAGTTTTTCGACGCCCTCCAAACGTCCAGGCGGCAGTGAGACGAATTGCTTCAAGGCGTTCATCCGGAATGCATAAAGGCCGATGTGCCCCAAAAATTGAGCGGTTCCGGCATCCCTGGGATAGGGGATGAGGGATCGTGAAAAATAAATGGCCCGGCCCGTCGCGTCCAGCACCACTTTCACCTGGTCCGGGTTTTCGGCGGTCCGGCGGTCAATAACCCGGGCAAGGGTGGAAACTTGCGTTTCTTTGTCCGCAAACGGCGCAATCAATTCTGAAACCATCCGCGGCTGCATGGCCGGTTCATCTCCCTGGATATTCACCACCACCGCGTCATCTTTCACATGCATCCCAAGGGCCGCTTCCAGCACCCGGTCCGTGCCGGAAGGATGATCGTCCCGGGTCATGATCACCGGAACCCCCAGTTTTTTGGCGGCGGTTTCAATCCTTTTGTCATCTGTGGCCAGGGCCACGGCCGTCAGTTCGGGACAAAGCATGGCCCGCTGGTAAACATGCCAGAACATGGGCATGCCGCAAATTTCGGCCAGGGGTTTGCCCGGAAACCGGGTGGAAGCGAACCGGGCCGGAATAATGCCGTAATACTGGGTTCGAGAGGTCATGAGCGTTGCCTTGGATAAAAAAATCCGGATTTATTTTCCGTGTTGATCTATAATAATTTCATGCGGAGATGATTATATGGGACAACCCGCCGCCGCGCAAGTTGAAAACATGCCGGTAAAAAATGATTTCACCACAGAGATAACTTATTAAAAAAATCTCTCTCTGCGTCCCAGCGTCCCCGCGGGATCAAAAAAATGCTCGCGCAGAGGCGCGGAGGCGCGGAGAATAAGAGAAGATTAAAACGATTTTGACGTCAAAATAAAGAGACTGCCATGAACGAATCCTTTGAATCCATCGTCCGCCAGATCAGCAGCGTGCTTCTGGGAAAAGAAGCGCAAGTCCGGCTGGCCCTCGCGTGTCTGTTCGCCAAGGGGCATTTGCTGATTGAGGACTTGCCCGGCATCGGCAAGACCACCTTGGCGAAAGTTCTGGCCAAATGCCTGGGGCTCGCATTTCAGCGCATCCAGTTCACCAGCGACATGCTGCCCGGCGATATTCTGGGGGTATCGATCTTTGATCAGAACGCCGCAACCTTCCATTTTCATCCCGGCCCTATTTTCACCCAGGTGCTGCTGGCGGATGAAATCAACCGGGCCACGCCCAAAACCCAGAGCGCCCTCCTGGAAGCCATGGAAGAACAGCAGGTCACCATCGAAGGGGAAACCCGGGCGCTGGGGAAGCCTTTTTTTGTGGTGGCCACCCAGAACCCGCTGGAGCATTCCGGTACGTTTCCCCTGCCCGAATCCCAGCTTGACCGCTTTCTCATGCGCATTCAGCTCGGGTATCCGGACCGGGCCGCGGAAAAAAAGATTTTGATGGGCGAGGGGGCGCAAAAGGTTCTGAATGGCATGAATACCTGCCGGATGCACGACTCTGTTCTCAATATCCAAGCCAAAATCAGCCAGGTGCATGCCTCGGACACGTTTCTTGATTATCTTCAGGATGTCATTCATTTCACCCGCACGTCGCCCCATTTTTACGTGGGCCTCTCCCCCCGGGCCGGACTCGCCCTGCAACAGGCGGCCCGGTCGTGGGCGCATCTGCATGGCAGGGATTATATGGTTCCGGAAGACCTTCAGGTGGTGCTGCCCTGGGTGACTGGGCACCGGCTCCGGTCCCGTGCCGAAGGGGTTGAAATTCCGCGAAGCAAACTCATGGACCTGTTCGCGCAGGTGCCGGTGCCCCTTTGAAACCCCTTTTCAAGCGGCCTTTCGGCCAGATTCTCTGGTTCGGGCAACAGACAGACAGGCTTCCCGCAACCCTTCATCGCCGGCGGGTGTATATCCTG
>DAIEHU010000345.1 GCA_027353395.1 Desulfobacteraceae bacterium | reverse complement strand
ATCATGCCCGAAGGACCGGGGAAACCGAATTCAACAACCTTCTTTTTCTGAGAAGCATTGGTTTTTTAAACGCGCCGCATTATGTGGTCCGGCCGTTCGGGTTCAACCCGTATATCAACAACCTGCTGGTGGTCGAGTATCTGGACGGTGAAACCCTGAACGGGGTCATTCAAAGCGCAATGGTTGAGGGCAGACATAACCGTCTTTACCGGAAGCTTTCCGCTTTGGCGCATTTTTTCGCTCATCTTCACAACCGAACGGCAGGGGAGTTGACCGTCAATTTTGATGAAACCTGCCGCTCCATGGAGTGGTATGTGCGTTCTCTTGAAGAGCGATGGGGCCTGCATCATGACGACGCTCAGATGTTCCATCATCTGAAAGAGGCTTGGCGGAGCCGTGCTTGCATGTGGGAAGACCGGAATGTGCTGGTCCACGGGGATGCAACACCATCCAATCTGCTTTTCGGCAGAGGCCGGGATGTGATGGCGATTGACTTGGAACGGATGAGATGGGCGGACCGGGTGTTTGATCTGGGCCGTCTTTGCGGGGAGTTGAAGCATTTCTTTTTCCGGCATACCGGAAATCCCTGGGCCGCGGAGCCGTTTATCGGGCATTTTGTCTGGGAATACTGCTGCCATTTTCCTGACCGGGACGCGGCGTTTCGCGCCATCACCCGGCGGTTGCCGTTTTACATGGCCCTCACCCTGTTGCGCATCGCCCGGAATTCCTGGATCGACCCGGATTACCGGCGGCGGCTGATTCGCGAGGCCAAACAAATATTGAGGGCTTTGATATGAAACTGAAAGGCATTATTTTTGACATCAACGGAACGCTGACGGACATTCTCACGGATGAGGGGTATGAGGAAATTTTTCGTGCCATCAGTCATTTTCTGACTTACCGGGGCGTCTTCCTGCACCGGTGGGAGGTCAGGGATGCTTATTCCCGGATTATGGACGAGCAGCGCAAGGCGGGCGGGGAGAAATATCCGGAATTTGACGCGGTCAGCGTCTGGCGGGAGTTTTTAACCCGGTATTTGCCCAAACCAAAGCGCGGGTTCAAGGCGTCTGACCCGGCGCCGCGTTTTCTGGCCGAGATGTACCGGGGAATTTCGAGGTTCCGCCTGTCGCTCTATCCGGAAGTAAAAGCCGTGCTGGACGGGTTGCGGCCCCATTACAAGATGGCGGTGGTTTCCGACGGCCAGAGCGCCTGGGCCATGCCGGAGCTGAAAGCCGTGGGGCTTGACGGCTATTTTAACCCGGTGATCGTATCCGGCGACTTCGGGTACCGGAAGCCGGACCGCCGGCTGTTCCATGCCGCCTTGACAGGCATGGGGCTGACGCCGGAAGAGGTGATTTTTGTGGGAAACGACATGTACCGGGATATATATGGCGCGGGCCGGATCGGCATGAAAACCGTGTTTTTTTCATCCAACCAGGGCGGAAAGGAAATGGCCGGGGTGAGTCCCGACTATATTATATACCGGTTTGACGAACTCCGGCAGGCGGTTGATTTTTTGAAAGAATGACCGGTCGCTTTCAGTTCCGCTATGGATTTTAACCTTTTCTGGCAGGGGATGCGGCTTTTCCAGGATGTTTATCCTATTAAGTGAACAGCCATAAGCCGTCATAACAATCACGATCTCAATTTTCAGGAGACACATGAAAGACGCTTCTTCTTTTGACTATGATTTTATCGTTATCGGTTCGGGTTTCGGCGGGAGCGTGTCCGCGCTTCGGCTGACGGAAAAAGGCCATAAGGTTGCCGTGCTCGAAAAAGGGAGGCGGTGGAACACGGAAGACTTCCCCAAAACCAACTGGAATATCCGGAAAAACCTGTGGCTTCCGGCCATCGGCTGTTATGGCTACCAGATGATCACGTGGCTGAAACATGCCCTTATCTTTCATGGCGGCGGCGTGGGAGGCGGCAGCCTGGTTTATGCCAATCAGCATCTGGTACCGCCGGACGAGGTATTCAAGAGGCCGGAGTGGGGGCCGGGAAACTGGAAGGAAAAACTCATGCCCTATTATGACCGGGCGAGAAAAATGCTCGGCTCCAACCCAAGTCCCCAGATCGGCGTTGCGGATAAATGCCTTCAGGAAGTCGGCATTGAATTTACCGGCAAAGACACGTTTCATAAAAACGATGTGGGCATTTTTTTCGGTACGCCCGACAAGACCGTGCCGGATCCCTATTTCGGCGGGAAAGGGCCGGAGCGGACAGGTTGCACATTCTGCGGAGCCTGCATGGTGGGTTGTCCGGTGGGGGCCAAAAACACTTTGGATAAAAATTCCCTTTACCTTGCCGAAGGCCTTGGCGCAAAAATCATTCCGGAAACCATGGTCACCGGTGTCCGGCCATGCGATGGCGGATATGAAGTGTTGACCCGAAAATCCACCGGCTTCCGCCACCCCCAAATAATCCTTAAAGCCAAAGGCGTGGTGTTTTCCGCCAGTGTTCTGGGCACGGTGAAGCTCTTAAACCAGTGCAAACAAAATGGCATGCTGCCGGATATTTCCGGCCAGCTCGGCAATTATGTCCGCACCAACTCCGAAGCCCTTCTTGCCGT
>DAIEHU010000344.1 GCA_027353395.1 Desulfobacteraceae bacterium | reverse complement strand
GATTAAAAGCGGCGGATTTCCACATTTGCTTTTCCATGATCGATTTCCGCATACGCATAATGACCGTTTGCCAACATTCCTGGATTAATGATATGGGTGGGGCCAATGGTGTCAACGGCCCTTGATTCATGAATATGACCCGTAAAGCAGACCAGAGGCCGATGGGATTCGATAAACCGGCGCACCGCCTGACTGCCCACATGGCCGCCGGTCATGATCCGGTCGCATTTTGTCTGGATGGGCGGCTGATGAGACACGAGCACCAGGGAAACATTTGTTTCCTCTGGCAGATCTGCAAATCCCCGTTCCAGATATGCCGCGATTTCATTTTCAGAATATTCATTGGGGGTCCGGAACGGGGTCACAAGCGATCCGCCCAGACCCACAAACCCGACGCCGCCCAGCATTTCGCCCCGGCCATGCAGGTTGACGCCCTGCCGGGTGAGGTAGACGTCCACTTCCGGGTAATCGCAATTACCGGCCACCGCAAAAATTTTTTTCGCCAGTTGGGCGGCGGGAGCCACCACCTTTGCGGTTTCCGCCTCCCCGCCGAAATTGGTGATATCCCCCGCGAACAGCGCCACATCAGCGCTGCGGATAATGTCATACATGCGTTCGATGGCGGCCAGGCCGCCATGCACGTCGGCCAATCCAACCACAATCATTGTGTGCTTTCTCCCGGCTTCACAGGATTCGGTTTGTCATAAAAATGTGTCATTACCAAGGACGCACCAGTCATGGGGGGGGTTATGCGCGCATTATTGCTTTTTTGATGATTTCTAAAAGTTCCGGGTAGGATTTGGCCGTTTGTTTTAAAAAGGTTCGGGAGGCATCGCCTCCAATTTTGCCCAGCAGCGGAACCGCCGCTTTCAGAACAGCGATTTCATGGTCGCTCCCCGCAACGCCCGCGACCTTCTTCCAGAAAGATTTTTTTTCGCCGATAATGGATTTCACCGTCTCTAAAATCTGAGACTCCACCCTGCCTGGCTGAGGGATGGACGGCAGGGCGGCCAGCACACTGATAATGGCAATGCATTTGCCGATCTGCTGTTCCGCCAGATCCTTTTCCTTGGGCAGGGGCAGGGAAATCATCAACAACAATGTATTTATGGCGGATTCAGAAACCGGGCTGAAACGCTCAAGGCTTCTGATGGCCCGCCACCGGACTTTTGGATCCGAATCATTCAATGCCCGGATGATGATGGATTCAGCATCATTGGGTCGCAGGCTGACGATGAGGTTGAGAACTTCTTCCCGGATTTTCGGGCTCTCATGGTCCAGGAATTTCCGGGCGCAGGCGAAATCGTCTTCCTCGTGGCTGATCTTGCCCAGAATCATCATGGCGTTTCGGTGCACAAACCAGGGATGATTCGGGTCATCCAGAGTGGCGATCGCCCAGTTGCGGGCGGAGATGCCCTTTTTGACCAGAGACTCGAATGACTGTTTCCGGACTTCACGATCCGGACTGTCCGTGAGCATCCTGCCTAAAATAATTGTACCAAAAGAGCCCAGATCATCCATGATATGGTCCAGAATCCGGCGCTGGTGAGCATCTCCTGATCCATAAGCCAGAATCATCGGATCGGCGATATCTTTAAAAACAAACGACATGGGACGGTCATCCGGAAGCAGGGACTGGAACAGAGATGATCCTGAAAAATCCTCTATTTCCTCTTTCCGCGTTATTTTCAGCCTGGAATGGACGTTTTCTGAATTCAGCGGTTTGCGGGAGCAGGCAGCCTTGAGGGTTTCGGCCATCCGGCTGATCATGTCCCATCGGTCCGACTCCGCAAAAACCACCGCGACCCTCCTGAAACATTGCAGGTAGACAAGAGCCGCTTCCGGATCCTTGAGATGACCAAGCGCATCCTCGTATTTGGCGAAGTGATTCCGCACATCTTCCGCCATCTTGTCCGAATGGATGAAATATTGCACTTCAGCCGGAAGCTCATCAAAAGTGATAATGTGGTTGTTGTGCAGATCCTGCAAAAAACGCCGGGCCCCGGAGATATTTTCATTCACCACCCGCCTGGCGATTAATTTCAGAATACGCTGGATTCCCGCCAGTCTTCTCTGGATTTGCGCGTTATCCGGTTTTTCCGATTTCAGTTGATTCAAGGCATCCAGTTCTTTAAACGTGAACTGGGCGGTAGGAAGGAGCAGATCAAGGGAAAATGCCGCCACGATCATCTCTTCAATGTCTTCCGGCCGCATGGTGTCGACATATTTTGCTATCAGATAACAATTAACAAGAAAATCGTTAAGATATTGCGGAAACTTCAAGGGACGGATGATGTCTTTTACTGTCTGGAGTTTCAGGTTCTTGACCGATTCGGACGAAACGCCCTTAAACATGGGCAAAATTTTCAAATCCTTGGCCAGCCGGTGAATGGCCATTTCAACCCGCCAGGGAAGCACTGTTTCCAGCTTCACCATATCGTCAATGAAAATTGCGGATATTTCACTGATATTATGAGCGATAAGGGCGCTGGTAAGATAATTTCCCGCCTCGCCCGCCTCGCCCGCATCCTGGGTGTCGACTTTTGGATCGCTCATGATATCGATAAAATCA
>DAIEHU010000343.1 GCA_027353395.1 Desulfobacteraceae bacterium | reverse complement strand
CAGGGGAGAATAGGGCAGCACCTCCCGAAAAATATCAGACATGGCCATTTCATACCGGTCAGGATGCGGGGGCAGGATGATCGCATCCGGGCAGCAGCGGATGGCATTCCGTAACGGCATTTGCTTGCGCACACCCGCGCGAAAGGCCTCCTCGCTCATGTCATAAATTACCGCCCGGGCCGATCCTTCAGGCGCGATCATCACCGGGTAATCTTTTAATCGGTGATCCACCCGCCGCTCCACTGCCACGGCAAAGTCAGCGATGTTCAGATGCACGACTGTGCGGGGCCGGTGATATCTGAAGAATAATGATCGGGTGGTTTGGGGTAGGGATGCCATGATTTTTTTCGCGTTTTCACGGTTGCTATGGCTTTGCCGCCATCAGTCCCGCATCGGTTAAAAGCCGGATCATGGTTTGGGCGTTTCGCGGGGCCTGGCCCCGCACATGGTTATTGAAAAAAACAAGGCCGGTTTTGGCCTTCTCCGTCATGGGGACAATCCGTTGATCCACCCAGTCTTTCAGTTCGGCGTCCTTATAATCATAGTCAAACTGTTTCTGGATGTTGCCGGAACGCCATCCGGCGGTATTTCTGCCGTGAAACCGGACATAGAAAAAATCCGGACTGGTGACCTCGACAAGGGGCGGGAACAATCCCGGAAGCGAGGGCTCATCCACCGACACCAGGGCCACGTTCCGGTCGGAAAGCTCATGGAACACCCGTTCATTAGCCCAGGCCGCGTTCCGGAACTCAATGGCAAGGGGCAATCCCTTCAAAGCGTCCAGCAGAGCGGCCAGATACAGGCGGTTGTCTTTGGACCGGTCAAAGGCAGGCGGCATCTGAATCAGCACAGTCGCCAACTGGCCGGTTTGCACCAGAGGCGCGATTCCGTCCCGATACCTGCTCACCTGATCGCGCCACTGGGAAGTTTCGATTTCATGGGTCATGGTGCGGGTGAGTTTTGCGGCAAATAAAAAATCCTGTCCGGCCGCTTGCCGCATGCGGTCAATGGATTGGGCTTTTGGCATTTGATACCAGGTGAAGTTCAATTCCGTGATGTTAAAAGATTGAATATAATGGGAAAGCATTTTGTTTGCGGGGGTTCCGGGGGGATAAAACCCGGCTTCAATCCATTCCGTGTAGGAATAACCGCTGGTGCCCACCAGCAGGCGGCAGTTCTCATTAAGGTCTGTCATTTGTGGAGCCTTTGCATGGCCTCGGTGCCGCGCTGGATGCCGATGACCTTGCCCTGGACCAGAACTTCATTAAAATTATAGCGCATGGACTCGTAAGCGGGGTTTTCCGGTTCCAGCACAATATGGTCATCCCGGACAAAAAATCGTTTCACGGTGGCTTCTTCCTGATGAATCAAAGCCACGACGATTTCGCCGTTTTCCGCATATTGCCGGGGTTCGCAAATGGCGATATCACCGTCCAGGATGCCCGCGTTGATCATGGAGTCCCCCTTCACGGTTAACGCAAACAGGCTGCTTCCCTTGTAAACATCCGAATCCACAACGGTGCTGCCGTTATACTCCTGTTGGGCATACATGGGCAGGCCAGCCGTGATGCGGCCGATCACCGGCACTTCTTTCCACCGGTGAATGCCCGATGGCTGCTGATCGGCATTCATGAGATAAACCGTCCGCTGATACCGGCCTGTCCGTTTGATCAGTTCTTTTTGTTCCAGAAGTTTCAGCATCTGGGCCACGGCTGTGTGGCTGATACCCAGGTCATTGGCCGCTTGACGCAGGGAAGGGCAGATGCCGGTAGATGCCATATGCTCCTGAAGATAATCCAGAAGCCGTTTTTGTTTGGGGGTCAGGGATAATATTGACATAAGCGTCCTCTTTTATGGGGTTGATCAAAGGATAAAATGGCGTTATGTAAATGTCAATGTTAATGTTTTTGTAAAATATCTGTAAAATTTATATTCAATGTGGCGTAATGGCTTTAAAATTTTTTATCACCGCCATTTCCGAAACCCCATCTACTCCCGCCCCAATCTTTGTCAGACTATCCAGATACTGATATCTCATTAAAAAAATTAAAAAGGCGTTTAAATTATAATGAAAATGGAGTACATGAACTTAAATTCATTGATCCATAGATTAATTCCGAAATTAGTCTGGAGGAGGAATACAAAGCTGCCCTGGGTTTGTTCCAACAACCAGCCAAATAGATGAGTGCGTTAAAAATCCTGTGACCCCCAAAATTTTTATCAAAGACATCATGATCTCGCCAGGAGAACGGTTTGATCCTGCGGAAAGGCTTACAAATCTGACAACCAGCAAACTGAGCCATAAGGAGCGATCATGGCCGAACCGATTCAGCAAAAGATAAAACAGTCTCTCCAGGCAGCCGATGGGTTATATCATCGTCTGGTGCTGCTGGTGGGCAAGACAGGTTCCGGCAAAACCGTCGCGCTTACTGAATTCGCCAATAATCTTAATCTTGATGTTATAAATTTGAATCTGGTGCTATCGGCAGGGCTCCTTGAGCTGACGGCGAAGCAGCGGGTGCTGCGGCTATCGGAAATTTTGGATAGTGCTGTTGGTAGATCACAGTCGGTTGTGATAATTGATAA
>DAIEHU010000342.1 GCA_027353395.1 Desulfobacteraceae bacterium | reverse complement strand
GGCGGCTCAGTGGAAGTGTCGATGGTGTTTCCGGACAGTGTTCCTGAATATGCTCAGTATTATAAAATCACTGCTTCTGGATGGCAGGCCATCAATTTTGGCAGCAATAACGGGGACAACACCATCACAATAAAACTGACTGACGGTGATCCGGCCACGGATGCGGATGGCGTTAAAAACGGCGTGATTGTTGATCCGGGAGTATTGGGCATCCCTGCGGAAGCGCCAAAAACAAATGGCGGCGACAGCGGCGGCTGCTTTATCATGACGATATTGAACTAAAGACCGAAACATTATAATCAAGGAGGAATTTCCATGAAAATGAAACGAACATTTCTGACCCTGTTTTTTCTGCTGTCCTGCCTGACTGCCGTCTCCTTCGCCCAGGATAAAGCGGAGGAAAAGGTCATCAAAATGTCAACCACCACCAGCACCCGAGATTCCGGGCTTCTGGACGTGTTGCTGCCCGCGTTCGAAAAAGACACCGGCATCCAGATTAAAGTCATCGCCAAAGGCACCGGCGCGGCCATAAGGGATGGCATTGACGGCAATGTTGACATTATTTTTGTACACGCCATCGAAAAAGAAAAAAAATTCGTCAAAGACGGGTTCGGCACCAAACGGTATGCGATCATGCACAATGATTTTGTCATCGCAGGCCCGAAAAAAGACCCGGCGGGCATCATGGGCCTCAATAACGGCGTCGCCGCATTTGAAAAAATCGCAAAGACAAAATCGACTTTCATCTCAAGAGGCGATGACAGCGGCACCCATACCAAGGAACAGGAAATATGGGCGCAAACAAAGGTGCCAATGGTCACGGAAACCAAGGAAGTCGTCAAGAACGGCAAGCCCGCCAAGATGACCTTCACTCACCCGGATGGACTGGGCCAGTGGTATTTGTCCATCGGGCAGGGAATGGGCGCTACATTAACCATGGCTGAGGAAAAACAGGCGTATACGCTGACTGACCGAGGAACCTATCTCAAATATAAACTGGGAAGAAAACAGGGCCTGGATCTTGAAATCCTCTGCGAAGGAGATACCAGCCTTCGCAACGACTATGGACTGATTCCGGTAAATCCTGCGAAATATCCCCATGTCCGTTTTGATCTGGCCCAGCAGTTCGTCAACTGGATGATATCGCCCAAAGGCCAGTCCTTGATCAAAAATTACACCATCTACGGAAAACCCCTGTTTTTCCCGGATGCGATTACAAAATAACCCGAAAATACAGTTAAAGTTCACCACAGAGAATGCAGAGACGAAGTGCAACCATAGTCCATGTTGTTTCACTTCCTGTGATCTCTGTGGTGAAAATGGATTCCCCCGTTAAATCTCTCCATTTTTTCCTTTTTTCCTTCCCACTTTGGCGATATATTCAACTCCAATGTTTCGTGTGTATTATCCATTGTTATTTTGTATTGCCAGGAGACGGGGATGAGCAAAAAGCTGCTGTCAACCAAGGAAGTCGCTGATTTTCTGGGCGTAAATGAAAAAATGGTTTATACCCTGGTGGCTGAAAAAGGGCTTCCGGCATCCAAGGTCACCGGAAAATGGATTTTCCCGCTCCATCTGGTGGAACAATGGGTTGAAACCCATACCTTAAACTATCCGGAGACCCGGCAGCGCCTGCCGCCCTATGAGGGTTTGCTGATTATCACCGGCAGCAATGATTTGCTCCTGGATAAAACCATTGCTCTGTTCAATAAAACAGCAGCCGGGCAAATCGCCGTGTTCGCCAATCTGGGCAGCATGGGAGGGCTCAGGGCCTTGCGGCAGAATTTCTGCCATATCGCCACTTCCCACCTGCTCCAGGATAACGGAGACGAGTATAATTTTGATTTTGCGGGCCAGGAATTTACCAGCATGCCGGTGATTGTCAACTTCTGCCGACGGGAACAGGGATTTATGATTCAAAAAGGGAACCCCAGGCAGATTCACACCATCGCGGACCTCAATCGCCCGGACATCCGGGTGGTCAACCGGTCGCTGGCCACCGGCACCCGGCTGCTGTTCGACAAGGAACTACTCAAGGCAGGCGTCAATTCAGAAAAAATCGTTGGGTATGCCCATGAAGTCAACAGCCATATGGAGGTGGGGCTTGAGGTGCTGTCCGGACGCGCCCAGTTCGGGCCCGGCATCCGGCCCGTGGCCACGCTTCTGGATCTGGATTTTATTCCACTCAGGTGGGAACAGTATGACCTGCTGATCACCAAAGACCGGTTTTTCGACAAGGGAGTCCAGTCCTTTATCGGATTATTGCAGGACAGCGAATTTAAAAAAATAGCAGAACCTTTCACCGGCTATGATGTCTCAGCCAGCGGGAAAATGGTATTTCCAAAAGGCAAGGCTTCCTGAATGTCCCCAATCCGAAACCGGCGCCATTCCGTGAATGATTTTAACCCACCCTTGCTGCTGCGCAACCGCCACACCCAGTCCATTTTAAACAGCATTAAACTGCGGCGTCCGCTCGTCGCCTGCAGAGCCAGGGGAATGCTCATGGCCGCAACGCCCCATATTCTTGACTGCGGAGACGGCGTCCGGCTGCTGGGATACTATTCCGGTCATCCTTTCGAAAATGCTGATGA
>DAIEHU010000341.1 GCA_027353395.1 Desulfobacteraceae bacterium | reverse complement strand
CCCTGGAGGGCCTGGCCGGAGCCGCCCCCGACCCCAGGCCCGCCCCCCTTCCCCCCCTCGCCCCCGGCCGTTTCTGCGTTTCGCTCGTGGAAGGGTGGCGGGGCGAAGTCCTCCACTTCGCCCTGACCGATGACCGGGGCCGGTGGATATTGTCCCGGCAAAGGGACGGGGCATGTGAATACGCTCTGACCGGCATGATGGATGCGGGCATCGCAAGTGTTGTGATGGACCGGACATTTGTGGATGAAGATGGCGTAAGGTGGATCATTGATTATAAAACCGGAACCCACCGGGGCGGTTCAATGGATGACTTTCTGGACCGTGAACAAGAACGCTATCAGGATCAACTGGAAGCCTACGCCGTCCTGATGCGGGCAAGAGAAGAACGGAAGACCCGGCTGGGACTCTATTTCCCGCTCATCAACGGATGGCGGGAGTGGGAAGCCAAAGCGGATTAATGTCCAGTAAAACTTGAATAATTATTGATTGATGGTTTAAGCTTGAATTTTTTATGGCCGCCAATTTTAATTTTGAACCTTAAGGATGACTATATGTTTGTCTTCAAAAATCGGTTTGCCGAAACAGGACTGCCATAATATATATTCGTCCGGTTTACAAAAACAGATTCTATAAATCCTCCATGAAAGAAATATCATGACAGATTATCAGGCCGTCCTGTTTGATCTGGACGGCACATTGCTGGACACCTTGTCGGACATCGCTGGCGCGGTGAACCGTGCGCTTGGCAAAAACGGATTTCCTGGCCATTCCATTGACGTGTGCCGGTCTTTTGTGGGGGATGGGGCTAGGACGCTCATCACTCGCGCCCTGCCGGAGGATGCCGCCACTGACGAAACCATCGACCGGTGTCTGGCGGATTTCAGACAGGATTACGCCCTCAACTGGCACCTCACCACCCGTCCCTACCCCCAGATTCCGGAACTGCTGGATCAGCTTTCCGGAAGAGGTGTCCGGTTTTCGATTTTGTCCAATAAGCCCCATGAATTTACAGTAAAATGCGTTGAAAAATTTTTGTTTGCCTGGCCGTTTGAGGTGGTGTTCGGGCAGCGGGAACATGTGCCGTTGAAACCGGACCCATCGAGCGCCCTGGAAATTGCGCATTTGATGGACGTGCCGCCTGCAGCCCTCCTGTTTGTGGGGGACAGCCCGGTTGACATGAAAACAGCGGTTAATGCGGGCATGGATGCCGTCGGGGCAGGCTGGGGATTTACCGGAACCAAAGCGCTGGCCGCCCGGCATTCGGGTGCGATTGTCAAATCCCCTTTGGAAATTCTGGAATGGATTTAAGCAATTCCTATCCGGGGGATTTCAGCGATATCACTTTTCTGGACGCATTAGACGGCTTCAGTAACTACTGTTATGAAGGGTCAATGCAGGCCGGCGTAGGAGACATTTCATATGACGCCCAAAACCGCGCGCCTATGTTAAATCCGGAGATGAAAAAATGATGTGGGAATGCAAAACCCCGTGGTTAATCGTTGCGGGAATGATTTTTTTGGGAATGGCCGCCTGCGCCGACCGTTCAGCGGTTCAGAATCCATCCATTCCGGATGATACCGGCGTTCTGGGAATTATCCTGGCCGAATCGCAACGGTTTGAATCCGTTACCGTCACGGTCACCGGCGTATTTCACGGGTGGCGGGGGCCATGTCCCGGCGGGCCGCCGGTTTCCCCTAACGACTGGACGATGACGGATGCATCGGGCTGCCTGTACGTGCATGGGCCGGTTCCGCCCGGCCTGGATCCCGCGAAGCCGGCCGGGGAAAAAATTTTCGTGACCGGCTTGGTGCGGCTGAAGAAGGGCCGGCCATATATTGATGCATCGGCCGGTCCGGGAAAACAAAAAACCATCACACCCTGAAAAATTGTTGTTTTGCCATAGTGACCGAAAATCAGTTTTAATATCAGGAGGAGAATGGATGTCATCGAATAAACCATCATCCGGTTTAAGCCGGATGGATGAGATTCTGGCTGAAGCCCGCCGCAACCGGGAAGAAAAGGAGAAGTCCTACCGGGGCCGGGCCCTTAAAATGTATCCCCCCATCTGCGCACGGTGCGGACGGGAATTTGAAGGCAAGCGGTTGAAGGAACTTACGGTTCATCACAAGGATCATGACCACGATAACAATCCGCCGGACGGCAGTAACTGGGAATTGTTGTGCCTCTATTGCCATGACAATGAACACGCCCGGGATGGGGTGGCCGACTGGTATGAGGGGTCATCCGGCGGAAACGAGGACGGCAACGCGCCCGCCCTGACCCATAAACCGTTCAGCGGGCTTGATGCGCTGCTCAAAAAGATGCAGAACAAGGAATGACCGGGGGTAAAAGCACCCGGATTATTTTTTGTTTCAACCACAGCGGGAACATATGGAGAAATGCCACAATTCTCCGGCAGGCGGAGCCCATTGCGATGCGGCTCCGACCCCGGCCCACCACAACGGGTCCGCCTGAAACAGCCGCGTCACGTTCGCCCAGGCCGCGCTCATCTGGTTATATAGTAAGCGTAATATTTATTGCAGCTATAGTTAATTTGTGGCATGTTCATCTCAAGGAGGTGAACCATGCCAAA
>DAIEHU010000340.1 GCA_027353395.1 Desulfobacteraceae bacterium | reverse complement strand
GGCGAGCCCGCTTAAATTCCATCCGTAGAGCGAGGCGAAAGCGTGCAGCCTGAGCAGCCATTTTGTGTTTTCCGGGCTGTAACCGGGCGCCATTTCATAGATGATATATAAAATGCCGGTGACGGCCGTATACAGCAGAAATCCGATGCCGGAGACGAGGAATGCTTTTTGCTGGAGATTTTCGCCCAAGGTGACGAAAAGATAAAAAATCATGATCACCGTAAAAAACAGGATGGTCGTGATGAACACCTGGGGCGCGAGTTTTTCAAAAATAATAAAAAGAAAAAAAACAATCACCCCCAAGTTGACAAACCAGAAACCGATATTTTTAAGCGCCATGATGACCCTGCCGTCATCGGCCATCATTGAGAATATCAGGGACATGGTGATCAGGGAAAGGGGAAATGAGAACCCCAGAAAAAACGTATCCAACTGGAGTTTTGGAAATCCATTCACGATTTTGAAATATTCGTTATTCAATAAAACCATGCCGGATATGAAAAGTCCCAGGGACAGGCAAAGAAGGGCCGCCTGATGAAATTTTTCGGAGACCGGCGCTCCGGGTTTAAAGAAATCATACGGGAAAAAGGAAAAACGCCGGATGCGGACGCTTTCGACAATCACCATCAGGGCAATGCTGATGATGAGTACGGGAATATAGATATTCAGAAACGCAAAAATCGCATATGCAATGGAAAGGCCAAGAAACAGCTTCACTTTTCCGGAAAGCCGGGAGCCGCCATCGGTAAAATGAAGTAAAATCGTCCCGCCGCTGCACAGATTGAATAGAAATATATGCAGCCGGTCAAAATTATAGGGAATGCTGTGCTCCGGTATGAACAGACTGATAAAGCCGAAGGACAGGGCGGTTGTCATCAGTATCAGCAAAAAGGCCCGGAATTGGGTGCTCATGGGTCAGCTCTCTTGATTCCGGGCTTTACCCAGCAAGTGCCGAAGCGCGGTTTCAAGGTCCGGATGCCGGTAAGGGTATCCGGTCGCTTCCAGAACAACGGGACGTACGCGGGTGCTGCTTAGTATGGTTTCCCGGCCCATTTCGCCGAACACGGTTTCAACGGCCATTTTCGGCACAGTGAAATAAGCAGGCCGCGACAGGACGCTTGCCAGTGTCCGGGCAAATTCCAGGTTGGCGGCAGGATTCGGGGAAACCAGGTTGACCGGCCCTTTGATGCGGCCGTCGCACATGGCATGATGGATGGCGCCCACCGCGTCATCCATGCTGATCCAGCTCATGTATTGCCGGCCTGAGCCGATTTTACCGCCGATGCCCATCCGGAACGGCGGCAGCAGTTTGCCCAAGGCCCCGCCCTGGGGGGAGAGGACAACGCCGATGCGAAGATTGACGGTTCGGATGCCCGCCTGAACAGAGGCATCCACGGCTGCCTCCCAGCTTTTGCAGACATCCGAAATAAAATCCCGGCCAGGCCGACTGGATTCATCACACAGGGCGTCCCCCCGGTCGCCGTAATACCCGATGGCCGATGCGCACAAAAATACTTTGGGGGGTGTTTTCATCCTGGCGATGGTTTGGGCGACGAGGCGGGTGGTGTTCACCCGGCTGTCGATGATGCGCTGTTTTTTTTGAGGAGTCCACCGGCCTTCGCCGATATTTTCCCCAGACAGATGAACCACCGCATCAATTTTATCCGTATCATCCAGATCCAGTTTTCCAGCCGCCGGGTTCCAGTATATTTCACCCTTTGTCCTGTCCGGCTGCCGTCTCACCAGCCGCATGACCCGGTGGCCGCCGGTGGTTAAAAACGGTATCAGAACGGAACCGACAAGTCCGCTGGCGCCCGAGATCAGAATATTGAAGGGGCCGGTGCCTTTTGTGCGCTGGTGCGCCGCGATATCCTCTTGAGTGGTATGGTGGCGGTAAGTGAAAATGCGGTTTAATTTTTTCTCAACAAAAGGTTTCATAAGGGCCGTGCTGATGGGATGAAAGGGCAGGGCGTATTCGATATGGTCTTCCAGGATGCAGCCATCCGGCCCGTCAGGCGTGAACCGGTGGGTGTGAGCCCACTGGGCGAAAGGCCCTGTAATTTGAATATCGCGAAACATCCGGTTTTCTACAAAATGGGTATGCCGGGCATGCCAATGCAGAGGAACCGGCCCGGCATTGAGGCGCATGATGACTTCGGCCCCGACCTCAATGCCGCCGGTTTGATGAACAATCTTCAGGGGGTCCCAGGGCGGAGAAAGCCGCTCAATGGCGCCCGGACGCGCATGCCATCCGAATACCGCTTCCACCGGCGCATTTATTTTAGATTGTTTCTGGAAAATCGATGTTTCCATGTATATTCCTGTAAATGTCAAATTTTGGAAGCCCCCCTGGCATGGCAAGAGGACCATCCATTTTTATTGATTAACTTGCCAATGGAATTGCGCGCGGGCGGTTTTCCGCGGTTACCGGTTCACTATCAACGCCACGGCTTCGCCGCCGCCCAGGCACAGGGACGCCAGGCCGGTTTTTTTGTCCTGCCGGATCATTTCATGGATCAGGGTGATCAGGATTCTTGCTCCGGATGCTCCGATCGGGTGACCCAGTGCGATGGCTCCGCCGTTTACGTTCAGCTTGGCAGGATCGATGCCCAGATC
>DAIEHU010000033.1 GCA_027353395.1 Desulfobacteraceae bacterium | reverse complement strand
GAACTGGTGGCTATGCCCGGATGGAGCGCCGCCGGTTCACATTGCCCGTCGCGAGCGGGAATCGTCGCTGTTCAGGTGGGTCGGGTTCGTTTTGAGTCAATCTATGGCAAGCTGTATGACTGCCATCCGAGTCGTTCATAAAAGATCCTGCGATATGGGTTCATCAAGAGCACATGCATAGGCTCATAATTTTTTTAACTTACCGGCCTGAATAAGGATATGCAAGCATTTTCTATGGTTTACTGCAAAAAAACCGTCTCGGCCGGTTGTGTCCCCGTTATAGGGCCGGACGCCTATGCATATACCGGATACACCGGTTCATACATCTTCGATTGGATGAATTCCGGCAGGTCATCCGGCCTTGGAATGGCGGCAAGTCCCTGGTCAAATACGATTTCCGCCACGGCCACGGCAATTTTCCAGGAAACTTCCCGTACCCGTTTCAATGGCGGATAAATGCTTCCCCGGTTGAGATCCGCCTCCGACACTTCAGCGGCAAGCGTTTTTGCGGCCGCAAGAAACATATCATTGGTGACGCGCTTGGCCCCGCAACTGATGACGCCAAGCCCCACCCCTGGAAAAATATAGGCGTTATTTCCCTGTCCGGGGACAAAGGTTTTTCCATCCAGGGTAACCGGTTCAAACGGGCTGCCGCTGGCGAAAACGGCGCGGCCTTTCGTCCAGACATAGGCCTCCTTCGCCGTGCATTCGGAGCGGGATGTGGGATTGGACAGGGCGAACACGATGGGCCGTTCATTGTATTCCGCCATGGCTGACAGCACCGGTCCGGTAAAGGTTCCGGGCTGGCCGGAAACGCCGATGATGGCCGTGGGTTTCAACGCCCGCACCACATCCATGAAATACGGGTGGTATTCATGGTCATGGGCGTAGGGAAGTTTGTGTGACGCGAGCTTTTCCCTGCTTTTCACCACCAGGCCCTTTGAATCCGCAAACCAGCACCGGCGCCGGGCATCCGTAAGCGACAATCCTTCATCATGAATCATGGCGGTGACGATGAGATCGGCGATGCCGGTCCCGGCTTCGCCCGCGCCCAGGAAAAGAATTTTCTGGGCAGCCAGGGTTTTACCGGTGATGCGCAGGGCGCTGTATAAACCGGCCAGAGACATGCTGGCCGTGCCCTGGATATCGTCATTAAAAGTACAGACCCGGTCCCTGTATTTGTTCAGGAGCCGGAATGCATTGGTGTTTCCAAAATCCTCGAATTGAATCAAGGCATTGGGAAAATTTTCCTGCACCGCCAGAACGAATTCGTCGATGATTTCATCATAGGCTTCCCCCCGGATTCTTGGATGCCTCATGCCGAAATACAGGGGATCATGGAGCATGTCCACATTGTTGGTGCCCACATCAATGGTCACCGGCAGACATCCTGCCGGATGAATTCCCGCGCAGGCGGTGTACAGGGACAGTTTTCCGGAGGGAATGCCCATTCCGGCCACCCCCAGGTCGCCCAGGCCGAGAATGCGCTCGCCGTCGGTAACCACGATGATGCGGACATCCCGGTCCGGCCAGTTTCGCAGGATATCCGAAAACCGGCCCTTGTTTTTGGCGGCGATGAAAACGCCTCTGGGACGCCGGAAAATATGCGCGTATTCCTGGCAGGCAAGACCCACGGTGGGCGTGTAGATAATGGGCATCATGGTTTCCAGATGGTCCATGACCACCCGGTAAAACAGGGTCTGGTTCCGGTCCTGCAGGGCCACCAGAAAAATATATTTTTCAAGGTCTGAGGTTTTCCGGTTATAATTTCCCATCACCCGCATGACCTGCTCTTCAAGGGTCTGGATTCCTGGCGGCAGAAGCCCCCGGAGGTTTAGCGCCTCCCGCTCTTCTTCGGTGAAGGCGGTTCCCTTGTTCAGCGCGGGATCATGGAGATAATGCATGCCATTGGAAAATTTGGCGGCATGTGTTTTTGAAGTTGCTATATCAGTCATGAGTGGTTTTCCTTGATTTGAATTTTTTCTCCCGCGAATTCAATGACATCTCCCGCAATCAGTTTTTTGCGCTTGCGGGTTTCAACCTCTCCGTTGACCCGCACCAGTCCTTTGGCGATCACGGTTTTCGCTTCGCCGCCGCTTTGAACGAGATTTTCAAATTTCAGCAGCCCGCAAAGTTCAATAGGCCATTTTTCAAAGGTAACCATACGAATTTCTGCCGGGGGTTTTTGATTTTTCATGGTCATTTTGCATTATTTGTGAGTATCCGGCGCAGGGTATCAAACAAATTCGCCAGAGGATAAGGTTTCTGGAGGAAATGAAACCCGTTGCGGTCAATGGTGTCCGACCGGGATTTTTCTTCCGTGTAGCCGCTGGAGATCAGAATCTTGATCTCCGGGTTTATGGCGATGGCCTGCTCCGCAAACTCGATGCCGTTTCCATCCGGCAGGATCACATCCGTAAACAACAAATCAAATTCATTCCCTGCCCGTGTCATATATTCCCTGGCTTCCGCAATGGTCGCCGCCGCCTGGACAATATATCCGCTTTCGGTCAGCGCGGTGACTATCACCTCTCGGACTTCCTCCTGGTCTTCCACCAGCAGTATCCGCTCCTGTTTTCCATGGGATAAAAGAATTTCCGGTTTTTGAACGCCGGTTTCGTCAATCTTTGCCGGATGCGGCGGTTCCTTTGAAATCGGCAGGTAAATTTTAAAGATGGTCCCGTGGCCGGGTTCGCTATACACATTGATCCATCCCTGATGCTGCCTGACCACGCCATACACCACGGACAACCCGAGCCCTGTCCCATGGCCCGGCCCCTTGGTGGAAAAAAACGGGTCAAATATTTTATCCATCATTTCCCGAGACATGCCCGCGCCGGAATCCTCCACGGTCAGGCGGATAAATTCTCCGGGCGCCGCATCGGTGACATGGTGGCAGTAGTCTTCGTCAATCACGATATTTTCCGTTTTCAAGCGCAGGTATCCCCCTTCCGGCATGGCGTCCCTGGCATTGACGGCGAGGTTCATGACGATCTGCTCCATTTGTCCGAAATCGGCGTTGATGGGTTTCAGGTCCGGGGCAAGCCGGATCCTCAGCTCGATATTTTCCCCGATGAGCCGCTCCAGCATTTTTTCAATATTTGAAACGATGGCATTTAAATTGATGGCGGTTTTTTCCAGCATCTGCCGCCGGCCAAAGGCCAGGAGCTGACGGGTCAGGGCCGCGGAGAGCTGGGCCGCGTTCCTGATCTGATGGATGTGTTTTTTTAATTTTTCCGGAAGATTTTGATTGATGCCGATCAAATCCACGGAGCCCAGGATGGTGGTCAGATAATTATTAAAATCATGGGCCACGCCCCCGGCGAGCATCCCGATGGCCTCCATTTTCTGGGATTGAAGGAGCTGGGCCTGGGCCAGCTCCTTTTCCGCGTTGGCTTTTTTAAGATCCGTCACATCGGTCACAATGCCTAAAAACCCCGCAAATTCGCCATCGTCATCATAAACGGGTTTTGGCGAGACGATGGTGGAGATCAGGCCGCCGTCCTTGGCGATCCAGTCGATTTCAAAGACATGCCGGTCCTTTTCCGCCCAGTTGGCCACTTCTTCTTCAAGGCGCTGCTGATTGGCTTCATCCAGAAGGTCGATGACGGATTTTTGTTTGATTTCCGCCGCACTGTATCCCGTCATCCGGCAAAGGGCGTTGTTGGCGAAAGTGATCTGGAGCTGCGGATCAATGATGCCCAGGCCGTCGTTCATGCTTTCAACCAGTTTCTGGTATTGTTCCCGCTGTTTTTGCGCCTGCTTTTCCGCCGCCAGGGTTTTTTCGAAAAAAATCGCGTTTTCCAGGCAGTTGGCGGCCTGAGTGGACAGCATCGTGATCATCTCAACCCGGCTTGGCGTGAAGGCGTTCGGGGTGAGGTTGTTTTCCAGGTAAATGAGGCCGATGACCTGCTGCTGACGGATCAGCGGCAGGCACAGAACCGAATGGACCGCATTCCCGGAAATGTAAGGATCTCCTGCAAACTGGCCGCTTGCCCGTGCGTCGGAAAGCACCAGCGGCTCCCGGGTTCTTTTTACAAAACTGATGATGCCGGGGCAGAGTGCGTCGCTCTCATCCGCCGGGATTCCTTGTAAAATATTGATGTTGTCAGCATCTCCGCCGACTTGGGCGTCAATTTCAAACCGTCCGTTCCGGTTCAGGATGAGCAGGGCTTTTTCCGCTCCGGAATTTTCGGTGATGACCCGCATGAGGGTAACCAGCAGTTTATCAAGAGTGATTTCACTGGAGATCGCCTGGGACATTTTCATCATCGCAATGATGTCCAGCCGGTTTTCAGTCCGGGATGACGGCGAAGGACCGGACCCTTCCGGGGACTGCGAAAGCGCGTGTAATCCGGGCACCATCATAAACAGGCGGTCATAAATTTCGTTTAACTGCCGGACCTTGGCATGAGCGCCCCATCGCTGATAAAATTCACGGGCCTTTGTCATATAGGACGCGGCAAATTCATCAATGCCATGATCCAGATAAAATCCGGCCAGACATTCACAGGCGATGGCCGCTTCCTGGAGGTATCCATGCTCCCCGGCGCCTTTGATCGCCTGCTTGTAAAGCGTAGCCGCGGCCTCGCCATCTCCCCCGAGACGGGCGCGTTCGGCTTCGACAATTTGATATTTATAAATAAAATTTTCAGGAGCGTGCCGTGCCCATTTTTTCATCTTCCGTTGATTGGCCGCTACACGAAAAAGCAGGATTTGTTTTAGAAATCCGTCGGCATGAGGATAGTAGCGGATACGGGCAAGGGAATCATAAAAAAAGCACAAGGGATAAAAAAGAGAACCCAGGCCGCCCTCCAGACGCGCCATTACCTTTCCCGTCAGTTCATAGGCGACGGCGTAGCGGCCAAACATCCAGTTGAGCATCAGCTTGTTCAAATACAGATTGATCAAGCAGGTCTGATCATTTACCTTTTCGTGAACCGGCAGCATGTCCGTTTCATTATAATCATCTCCGGCCAGAGTTCCGGCATCCGCTGCTTTTCCCTGAAGATTGAGCACCGCCTGCTGATAGATTTGAATCACATGCAAATTGGTCTTCTGGTCAAACCGGGTCAAAATTTCCCGCGTCTTCCGCAATTCATCGTAAAGCGCATCCAAGGGTTTTGCGAGCCAATACTGGGTGTATCCGCGAAACATTATTGAATGGGCTGCGAATTCAATATCCCCCTGTTCCATGCTCCGTTGATGGGCTTCCAGAAGCGATGCGATTTCACTTTCCGCAGACTCTTTCCAGTGCCGGATGAACGTGTTGACCACCATGAGGGTTCTGCCCCTGTATTTGGGAAGATTCAGGCGATCTACCAGGGTAAGTGCCATTTTTCCATAATTATATCCTACATCTATCTCGCCAAGGGAGCAGAGAATGAATCCATATCCAGCATACACATAGGGAGAATATTCCATATTGCCGTGAGTGGTGAATATCCGCATCAGGCGGAAAATAATCAGGGGCAGGAGATTCGGATTCGTCCAGTAGGCTGTTGAGGTCAGAGTGGACATCACATCCACCTGCGCTTTGATGGCCGGATCCGTTAAGGGCGGCAGATGCAAAAAATCGTCGGGAAGTCTGCCCCTGAGATGGAATTTGGTCCGGATCAATTCCTGAAGAATGTGCGGTTTCTTTGGATGGCTGGGAAACCGTACCCCCAGATCGGCCAGAAGGGAAAGCCCGGAACGGATCACTTCATCCAGCTTGTTCTGTGCCATGAGGGAGTGAAGAAGCACGATGCGGGCCGGTACCGTATCCGTTAATGACCTGGAATAAAGGATGACGTGTTCGATCAACCGGCGCATGTCGTCATGCCGTGCAATCAGGTAGGCGGCTTCCGCGCCGTTGCTGTAAAGGGAAAGGGCGATGGGATAGTCGCGCCGCCAGAAAGAGTCTCTGTCCCTGCATGCGGCTTCCGCCCATTCAATGCCGGCGTCAAAATAATGAAACGCCGCTTCAAACGCACCCGATGATAACGCTTTTTCTCCGGCCTGATGGTTGAGGGTTGCCGCCAGGAATTGCTCGTCAGGGGATGTGATCAGGGGCCGGGCCAGATTGAAGTGATTGACGATTTCAACAATGGTTTCATTGCGCTGTTTTGGCGGGGCCGCATTCAGGAGATACCGGCCGATGGCGTAATGGGTGCGGATCCGTTCCGATTCGGGAAACAATTGATACACGCCTTCCCGGATCCGGTCATGGGAAAACACTCCCGTATTCCCTTTAAAATCAACAAGCCCTTCGGTCACGGCCGGGGACAGATCCGCTACCGCGGCGTCAATGGACAGGTGGTGGCTGGCCGCCACAGCTGACAGGTCAAAGGATGCGCCGTAACACGCGCATCGTTTCAGGATTTCCAAGGTGGGGCCGGGAAGCCGGGCGATCTTTGCGGCCACAAAATCCACCACATTGTCCGTCATCCGGATTTCTAATAATTTCGACATGTCCCATGACCATCCGGTTTCCGGAGCCAACGCAAACACCCTTTCTTCAAGAAGCATTTTTAGAAATTGCCGGATGAAAAAAGGGTTGCCGCCGGTTTTTTGATGCACGATTTCAGATACCGCCATTGCGGCGGATGCATCGCATCGCAGCATGGTGGTAATGAGTTGATGGACGGTTTCAACCGGCAGCGGAGGCAGAGTCATGCGGTTGACCGTTGCGCTGTTTTTTTCCGCATTGCGCATGATCTGCATCAGCGGATGGCCATCATTCACTTCGTTGTCCCGGTACGCGCCGATGATCAGGAGATGATGAATTTCCGGGGCGGTTGACAGCAGCCGGATAAGACTCAAGCTCGCCGCGTCCGTCCATTGCAGGTCATCCACAAACAGGACCATTGGATGGTCTGGTGTGGCAAACACCTTGATAAATTCCTTAAACACATAATTGATCCGGTGATGGGCGAGCCCCGGCCCGATGGGCGGAATTTCCGGCTGGGGTCCGATGATGGTTTCAAACAACGTCACCAGATCGGTGATAATCCGGCTGTTGACGCCCAATGCCTGAAGAATGGATTTTTTCCAGACACAGATGCGCGCATCGGGCTCACACAGCACCTGCCGGGCCAGCTCCGTAAATGCCTGGATAAAGGGGTAATAGGGAATATCTCCCTTGTAGGGTTCTGCTTTTCCGGAAATAAACCAGGCGCGTCTGGCCAGGACGAATTTTTGAATTTCATTGATCAATGCGGTTTTGCCGACACCGGGAGGGCCCGCCACCAGAAAAAGGGCATTGCCGCCCCTGGCCGCCCGGTCAAATGCAGCCGCAAGAAGGTCAACCTCCTTTTCCCGGCCCAGAATGGTTTCCGGCACTTCCATGCTTGCGGCGACATCATGGCGCCCCAGGGTGAACGGCTGGATTTCGCCTTTGGTTTGCCATTGCCGGGTGCATTCCATTAAATCCGAAATCGCGCCGTAACCTCTCTGGTACCGGTCCCCCATGTTTTTTGCGAGCAGCTTCATGACAATATGGGAAACCGCCTCCGGGATTGCTGGATTTTTTTCCGAAGGCGGAACGGGCTGCCTGGCGATATGGGCATGAATGATTTCCATGGGATCATCTGACGGAAACGGCACGGCGCCGGTCAACAGCTCATAGAAAATCACGCCCGCGGCGTAAAGATCCGCCCGGCGGTCCATTCCGCAATTCATTCGGCCCGTTTGTTCCGGCGCCATATAGGGCAGGACTCTCTTGATGACGGACGGGTCATGGATTTTTTCATGAATATGGGTAATTATACCGGAAACGCCGAATCCGGTGAGCTTGAGGCTGTCCGTGGAAGTATCCAAAAGCATGGCATCCGGCGTGACCGCCTGATGAATAATGCCTTGGCTGTGAATATCGCTCAGGGTCCGGGTCAGGGCCACGGCCAGATTTAAAAACGTTTCTACAGGCATCTTGCCGGGCGTGATGCAAGCGTGCAGGGATTGGCCTGGAAAATCCTCCCTTACAACAGCGATTCCTTCCGGACAGTCAAACACGTCAAGGGTATGAATGACGCCGCTTACGTCAAGCTGGCGGATTCTCTCAAAAGCATATTTAAACCGTGCAACTTCAGACGGCGATGCCTGGGCGGCGCCGATGATTTCAATGATGACCGTCCCAGACCCATCGGCTTTGCGCGCCCGGTAAAACGTCGAGCCCAGACGCATGTCCAGCTTTTCGATCACCCGGTAGTTATGGATGACTTCCATAAATTATATCCCAAGTAATTTGAATTGGTTGTATATATTATGGGGTTTTTTGGACGCGAAACTGAACCTCATCCTTGAACCGCACGTTTTTGATATTGGGAAGTCCAGCGATGATCCGCATCACATTTAATGCTTCTTCTTCATAATTATCCAGCAGTTTTGGCGTCACTTCTATGGGTTCGCTCATGGAAATCCCCAAAGCCGCGGACCGCAGGCGCCAGCCCCGGGTGATATCCGAGCCGCCCACCAGATTCACCGGCGCTATATAATCGCCGGGCCGCATATAGGCCTGCATGTATTTGGGATTAATGTATTTCATGACCACCGCGCCATCCGGGTCGGTATAGGACCGCGACCCCTCCGGAAAGATGAGAAAACATTCGTGCATGATGTTTTTAAAAAGCGCGTAATCCTCCCGGTGAAAATTCTTCATGGCATCAGAAAAGTTTTCGGTTTCCAGAAAGGCGGAGAGTTCTTCAATGTGTCCGGCATCTAAAAACGAGGTATACCGTTTAAATAGATCCGAGCCGCTTTCGCTGTTCACAAACACCTTCATAAAATCGTCATAATCCAGCTTTTTGATGAGATGCAGACCCGCGTCGGGCATTTTGATGAGGCACTGGGTGCGCCTGGCGGTTTTCCGGAGTTCCTCGGCCAAGCCTTCGGTCCTGATAGTGGTGGTTTTTTGAGAGGGCACGGTAAAAAACAGGTTGCCGACGTTGGCGGCCCCGTTTCGAATCACCACGTTGGAAAACATGCGGGGGCCGACCACGGTGTTACAGTTTTTGGCCAGATCATGAAATCCCAGTTTGCGGATCACGCTGCGCACAAAATACGGCCCCAGGTATCCTTCATGGTGTCCCACGAAAAAAATCCGGCGGCCGTTGCTTTTGATGGCCGACAATTGTTTCAGGATGCGGACCACTTCCGTGGAAGCAATGGCTTCCAGGGGGCTGTGTTTAAATGATATCCGGTTTCCGTATCTATCCACCAGAAAAATATCAGTGACCTTTTTGCGTTCCGCGTTTTCAAAAAATTTGTGCCAGAACGCGGAGTCCGGCAATACTGGAAAAATACACCGGTCAAAGGAAAATTGAATGGCCAGGAGCTGTTCGAGCCGGGTCTTTGAAAATTCCTGAAAAAATTTGTGCTGGAGCAACTGGTTTTTCTTTTCCCTAAGTTTTTGCCGGATATCGGGAATTTGGGTGCTGATGTCCAGTCCATGCTTTGCGGAAAATTCCATGATTTCTTCCATCACCCGGATGGCTGTTTCATTGTGGGGCGGCATTCGCAGGGAATATAATTTGGTTCGGGCGAATTCAATCAGCTCTTTGAAATTTAAGTTGTTTTTCCACTCTCTGCCTTTTTCGATAAACCCCCGGAACCAGGACGAGCGCATCAGAAAGCGTTGAATCCGAAGTGAAATCCGGTCCGCCGCCGCCGCCAGCCGCGAAAACAGGGAGAATATCCGGTTGGTTGCATTATACAAACGTTTTCTGCCGTCCAGTTTTGTCAGGGATTCTTCCAGCTTGTCCTTGTTATGGATCAGGAATTGAATGATTTCATCCGGATGATAAGTCTCTTTGACTTCGGCCCACCAGTTGGACAAGGGGATTTTATCGAATCGCTTCACATGGCACCTTAAATATATGTGATTCAAAATCTGGAGTAGTCACTTTCGACTTGTTAATATATTGAAAAATTCAGTATCATAGCAAGATAAAAGCTCTGTCCGTCCATCAACCCGCTATGATAACAGGCGAATTCCCCGGTGGTTCGGGCAGGACGAAGATTCAAACCGGATCAAAAGGAGCCCTTTTTTGAATCAGCACCCGTCTTTCCGAGCGTCAAAGCTGTTTTTCGACAAACGCGATCATCGCCTGATCAGCATGGTCAACGACATGATCGCCAGCGACTCCTCCCAGCAGGATGATCAGCGGCGGTTCTTTCATTACTTCCATCCCCGCGGCATCAAGGAAATGGCTGAATCCAAGGGATTGCGCATCGCTTATGCGGTGATTCACCTGCTGGCATCCCTTGAGCGCGGCCAGATTGAGAACCGGCTGAATGCGCTCCGGGCGCTCCGGGACGAAGTCCTGTGCAGCGCGGACCAAGGGTTGCAGAAAAATACCGCCCGGGTGCTTTTGGAAATCATGAAAGAGCTGATCCGGTCCCATGGCGATTATGCAAGGCAATTGAAGCTGGCCAGGGATTTCAGCATTGTCGCATCCGGAAAGCCGCGTATTGTGCGGGATTACCTAGAACGGTACTATCTTCTGGAAATGCCCGAGGAATGGAACCAGCTGGCGTTTGACGATCATGTGCACGACGCCAATACCAAAGGCCGGAAATCGGCCACCCATCTGATCATGGATGCCTGGATCAAGGGCATCCGGCGGATTCGGGTGATTTATTACAATTTCATCCGGCCGGAAACGGCGGCGGAGCTTATGGAAGCTGCAGCCACAATGGGCATCATGGTGCGCATCGGTATTGAATTTTCAGCCACGTTTTACGCGGGCTTCGCACAGATCATCTGGGTGCCGCGGGGGTTTACCGATTCAAAGGATTTCTTGCGGTTTCTGGCGGAAGAAGCGGTCCAGGCGTTCATGAATGAGGGCCGTGCCGTGTCCGCCTATCAACAGAATTATGTCATGGCGATTTTTGACGCGTATAACACCCATCATTGCCCGGAGATCAAACAGGAATTCGGCATAGATCTGCCGCCTCTTTCCAAAGACGCGTTTGTCCAGTTTGTCGGCCTGGGCCAAGCGTCGCTTCTCCATCTGGCCAAATTTATTCATATTCAGCTTTTGCCCCTGCTCCATGAAAAAGTCAAGGTCTTGCGGGAGCAGCACGCCCGTGCGGATGCCGATGAACGCGCCATTATTGAATCGCTCATCGTCAAAATGAATCTGCTGACGGTGGACAAGGTCCATGAACGGTTTTTAAAGCCGGAGCATAATC
Source organism: Desulfobacteraceae bacterium (assembly GCA_027353395.1). Lineage (GTDB taxonomy): Bacteria > Desulfobacterota > Desulfobacteria > Desulfobacterales > Desulfosalsimonadaceae > SURF-3. The sequence goes on along the minus strand of DAIEHU010000033.1, from coordinate 3,546 downwards.
CCTGGGTGCCGGATATCCATAAAAGCTGCACCATCACCCCCATACCGGTATTGATGCAGCTTTCACCCTCCGGGATTATTGACCGTCTGGTGGCGCTTCATTCCGGATTCCGGATCACCCTCAACCTGAGCGATTTGAAAGTGGAAGACGTTCTGGAAATTCTCTATGACTGCCGAGGCCGGGTCAGCCGCCTGGAGATTTTCAATCTCAAGGACTATTCCGACTGCAAGGTGGCGCATATTCCGCCCATTCACCGGCTTCAGCAGAGCTTAAACGAAGGCAACGTGATTCAGATCAAGCGGGCCATTCTGGAAATTATCGACCGGTTGAAGACCCAGGATGATCCGGTGGCGGTTTCGAGGGTTCCTGTGTTTAAAAAAATGCTGGACGATATTGAAACATTGAAGAACATGTACCGGAGCAAGCCCTTGAAACCCAGGGTTGGCAGCGACTCCACCGGCCATATCGACCGGCTTTTCGGTATGGGGCTGGTGGTGATGGATTCGCTTCCCTGGCATGTTCAGAAAAAAATTGAAAATGAAGCCGGGGCCTCACGCCTTGTCATCCCTTTTCATATCGACACTTCTTTGCGGCGGATATATGCATCCGCTCAGGAAACCAGCATTTGTCCGGGCTTTTTGCTTTGCTGGGTCCATAGAATCCCCTGGTTCCGCTATATCGGCAGGATGCCTCGGGAGGAATGGGTGGCCCATGAAAACTCAACGCGCATGGTGGAAAAAGGAAATATTGTCACCATGGGCGGACATCAGGGTGACAATACCAACCGCCTGACATTGGCCGATCCGGAGCCGGAAGCCGTAAGGATTCTGTATTCATGGCGGTATGTGCATCCGGTGCTCCAGAATATCATCAAGGTGGGCATTGGGTTTGTCCCGGCGTTTCTGACCTTTCTTCTTTCAAATAACTGGTGGGTGCTGATGTATTTCGGGGCGTTTATCTGGTTTGGCATCACCGGCCTGCGTAATATCGTTCAGTCGGTGGTGGGGGGCGGCGGCATTCGGCGGTCTTCCCTGCTCAAATGGAATGATTTCGTGAGCTGGGACCGGCTGTCGGATTCCCTGTTCTATACCGGGTTTTCCGTACCCCTGCTGGACTATCTGGTGAAAACCCTGATCCTGAACCGGGGTTTTGACGTCACCATCGCCACCCACCCGGTCCTGCTGTACGTCATCATGGCCATGGTCAACGGCATTTATCTGACCAGCCACAACCTTTTCCGTGGATTGCCGAAAGAAGCGGCTTACGGCAATTTTTTCCGGAGCGTCTTCTCCATTCCCGTGGCGTTTTTATTAAATGCGGTCATCGGCGGCATTTTAACCCTCTGCGGGGATGCGGATGTCAACGGCGTTCTTCAAAGCTGGGCCGCCGTGATTTCAAAGGCGTCTTCAGATTGCGTGGCCGGTTTTATCGAAGGGTTCGCCGACCGGGCCAAAAACGTCCGGAACCGGCTATCCGATTACCGTCAGAAGTTGAACCAGTTTCTGGATTGTTACGCAAGGCTTGAAATTCTGTTTCCGGAAGCCGATGCGTATGAGATTCTGGAGAACCCCGGAAAATGGCTGTCTGAAGCGGGTCCGGAAACCCGGGATCAGATTGTGATTTTAATTATTAATGCATTGGATTTGCTGTACTTTTGGATGTATCAGCCCAGGGCCAGAACCGCTTTCGACAGCCTGCTCCGCCGCATGGAGCCGGACGAACGCCGCATTCTTGTGAAGGCCCAGTCGGTCCTGAAAATGGAGCGGGAAATCAGCCAGATGTTTATCGACGGCATCGCGGGCCGCAATTTTTCAAGACCCCTGGCCTTTTATCTCAATGAATCGCAAGCGTATTTGCAGGCGGTGAAAAATATCAACAGTTGTGTGTGAGGCGCCGGTATGAAATAAATTCTTGCCGTCCCATCGAAATAGTCAAAAATCCCGGCGGGCGGCGGCGGGCGAATCCCTGTGGGCCTGTGTAAAAATAAGGATCCATCGGAAATGGTTTTTCAGAATCATCTCCCTTGCTCCATTCTCTATAGCGGTTTTTGGGCATGGAACTCGGCGCTCCAGACGTTTCCCACCATGTTCATTGCCATCTGACGAATGAGATCGTCGCGGTTTTGCGCCGGTTCGCCCGAGATAATTTCCTTCATGCCGGGAACCTCTTCCGTTTCAATAAACGACCGTATCTGGGATTCGTCATAGACAAACCGGTTTCGAACCTCCACGTTAATCAGGCCCGCCTCGCGAAGTCCGGCCAGATAGTCTTCCTCGCTGATGGCTCCGCCCACACACGCGGCATAGACCTGACTGTTCCGGCGCAACCAGTCCGGCAGATTTTTCGCCACAATATCCGACACCAGCATTTGTCCGCCAGGTTTGAGCACCCGCTGAATTTCCGAAAAAACGCGCCCTTTTTCCGGAGAAAGGTTGATCACGCAATTGGAAATCAGCCAATCCACGGAAGCGGATTCAACCGGCAGATCTTCAACCAGCCCATGCCGGACCTCCACGTTGGTCAGTCCTTCTTTTGCGATATTCTCCCTTGCTTTTGCGATCATGGCCTCGGTCATATCCACGCCAATCACCCGCCCGCTTGCCCCGACTTTTTTCGCGGCCAGAATCAGGTCGAAACCCGCGCCGCTGCCCAGATCCAGCACCGTATCGCCTTCTTTGACGCCGCTGAACGCCAGAGGATTGCCGCAGCCGAAAGAGCTGGCGGCGGCATCGGAATTCAGCGCAAGGATATCCGACGGTTCATACCCCGCCATGCCGATGACGGAACCTTTTTCTTTTTGGGGCGTGCCGCGGCAACCGCATCCGCTGGCGGTTGCTGCAATCGCTTTTCCGTAAACCGTTGAAACCATCTCCCGGATTTGTTCATTCTGATTCATTTTTATTCTCCTTAAAATTTTCGGGTTATTGTTTTTTATTATGATTCCAGGGGCGCCACTTGTAAGGAATCAGCATGGGCACATTGCTACGGTAGTTCCGGTACGCATCGCCAAAGGAAGCGATTAGGTCTCTTTCCTCAAGCATTGCGCCGACGATAATCCATAAGGTCCAGAGCCCGTTAAACAACAGCCGGTCCGTAGTTACGGAGACCTGGGTCCATATCATCAGAATACTTAACCCAACTTCGCCAACTCAAAGCGCGAAGCATCACGGCGCGGCCCTTTGCGGCCGTTTATGGTCACTACTCATTTTGCTATATACGTCCGGCGACCGAGGGGTGTGCCGGAAAGTCCGAGTTTATGATAGATCATGCCATGCTCCGGCTCGGGTCTGCTGCAAATCCGCAGGTGGCAGCGCCGAACCTCCTGCTGTTCTTTGGCAGGAATTATTTCCGTTCGCTTGATGTGGAGTTGTCATGCCAATCATATAAATCATAACGCTAATTTTTGCAATTAAACACTACCCGACCTGACTTGGATTGGGCAACCTGTTCATCTGGCCCTGTGATTGATTACAAAAAATCAGATCCCCAGAATCAGCCGCCGCAATATCTTGTAAAACATCGCCTCAAATGCTGTCAGCGACATGG
>DAIEHU010000339.1 GCA_027353395.1 Desulfobacteraceae bacterium | reverse complement strand
CGGCGCTGGTGTTGGAGTTCTGGCCGTCAAGCAGAATCTGAATTTCCGGCCGCCGCCGGGTTTCCATATCCTGACCGAAATCTCTGGGAATGACCAGCGCGATGACCGCTTTTCCGGAAAAGAGGTAGCGCTCGATATCGCCGGGCTTGCAGGCTTCCGATACCTGCCGGAAATAGTCCGTGTGGGAAAACCGCTCAATCAAATCCCTGCTGATGGCGGAACCGTCAAAATCGCAGATCAGAATGTCCAGATTTTTGATATCCGTGGTGATGGCGTACCCCAGCACCAGAAGCTGAATCATGGGCACAATGAAAATCACCCGGAGCATGTTGGGATCCCGGGTGACCTGCCAGAGTTCTTTTTTGATTAAGTGCCAGATTTTGATCATGTGAAAATGCCTAAAGTTTGATGAAACCGTAAAAAGTCGATTTTCTCCCTTTTCGTCATTCCGGCGCAGGCCGGAATCCAGAATATTCAATAAGTTGTGGATGCCGGACCAAGTCCGGCATGACGAGTTGCAGACTTTTTACGAAACCATCAAGTTTATTTCAACTTCATCCGGAACCGTTTCACCGCCAGGGCGATAAAAAAGATTCCGACCCCGCTCATGGCCAGAAACGATGGCCATAATTCCAGGGGGCCATTGCCTTTGAGCATGATGCCCCGGATAATCACCAGAAAATGGGTGGCCGGTATTATTTTGGATATCACCTGAAGCGGCAGCGGCATGGAGGCCACGGGGAACACAAATCCCGAGAGCATGACCGACGGCAGCAGGGTTCCCACGAGAGAGAGCATCATGGCCACCTGCTGGGTGGCCACCAGGGTGGAGATGAGCATTCCGATGGCCAGGGCGGTGAACACATAGAAGACGCAGAACAGGAGCAGCGTGGACCATGACCCCAGCATGGGCACCTCAAACCATAGATGCCCGAAAATCAGGATGAACACCGCAATGATAAATCCCAGGATCAGGTAGGGGATGGCCTTGCCCAGCACCACTTCATAAGGTTTGATGGGGCTCACCAGAATCTGCTCCATGGTACCGGTCTCCTTTTCCCGGGCGATGGTCACGGAGGTGAGCAGGGCGCCGATCATGATCAGGAGCAGCGCGACAATGCCCGGCACGATAAAATGGGCGGACACCATGTCCGGGTTATACAACATCCGGGCTCTGATGCGGATGGGCATTCCGCCGCTGTTTGCGGAATTGGTTCCGGAATTGCTCAATGACCGGCTGACAAACACGTTTTCCAGATAATTCTGCACCAGGGTCGCGCTGTTGGCATCCGCGCCGTCTGCGATCACGCCGATGGGCGATTCGGGGGATGCCGCCAGCCGCCGCGCGAAATCCGCGGGTATGATGAGGGCCGCCCGGGCGATGCGCCGGATGAACAGGGTTTCGGTTTTTCTCGGGTCGTCGTATCTGTCAACAATATTGAAATAGGGCGATGCGTTTAAGGTTTCAATCAGCTCACGGCTGGCGGGGGTCCGGGAGAGATCACAGATTCCTATCCGGATATGCTTTAAATCCATGTCGATGGCGTAGCCGAAGATAAACATCATGAGGAGCGGCATTAAAAACAGGATCAGCAGGGACCGGGGGTCTCTCCGGATATGGATGAATTCTTTCCGGATGAGCGGCATGAGTCGTGAATTGATCATTTATCGGTCCACCAGATGAATAAAGATATCCTGAATGGATGTCATGTTATATTTTTTTTTGATGGCCGCGGGTGAATCCATCTCCACAATCTGGCCCTTATGCATGATGGAAAGCCTGTGGCAGTATTCGGCCTCGTCCATGTAGTGGGTGGTCACGAAAACCGTGGTGCCGGCATCCGCCAGGTTTGAGATCAGATCCCAGAAATAACGCCGGGCGATGGGGTCCACGCCGCCGGTGGGTTCATCTAAAAACAGGATGGGCGGTTTGTGAAGAATGGCGCACGCCAGGGCCAGGCGTTGTTTGAAGCCTAAGGGCAGGGACACGGTTTTGCGGTTCTCCATCTGGGAAAGATTGAGTGAAACATCAAGTTCCGCGATTCTATCCCGGACCTGGGACCGGGATAGGCCGTAAATGCCGCCAAAAAAGAACATGTTTTCCCGCACCTTGAGATCGTCATACAGGGAAAAACGCTGAGACATATAGCCGATGCGGGTTTTGATTTTTTCATATTCCCGGTTGATGTCCCACCCGCCCACGGAGCCCTCCCCGGAAGACGGCTGGAGAAGGCCGGTGAGCATCCGGATGGTGGTGGTTTTGCCGGCCCCGTTAGCGCCCAGGAATCCGAAAATTTCTCCTTTGTCAACATCAAAGGAAACATTGTCCACCGCCACAAAATCCCCGAACCGCCGGGTGAGATTCCGGACGGTGACGGCCAGGGATGGGGATAATGAGGATGGTTCAGGGTTCATCAATTTTTCACTGTATGCGATTATGGGAATAAAAATGTAAAAAACATACCCCCGCTACGTCCCAGCGTCTCTGCGGGAGAAAAAACAAATTTCGGGCCGAGGCGCAGAGGGTATATGGGTGAAATCCTTTTAATTCTAATTCGCATTCAAGCGGCATCCGCCTTGGCTGCGTCGTCGGCTCCTCGACTTACAAACAGTAAGCCTGCGTCGCCTT
>DAIEHU010000338.1 GCA_027353395.1 Desulfobacteraceae bacterium | reverse complement strand
CAAAAAATGAGTAATAGTCTCAAAGGCATAAAGCGCGGGCCTCGCTCTGAAGAACACAAGAAAAAACTCTCTGAAGCACTTAAAGGCAAAGCGGGTAATAAAAAGGGATTTCACCATTCTGAAGAAACAAAGAAAAAAATCGGACATACTGATTCATTACCTCCGCTGTCTCGCGGGACCGCTATCAAAAATGTAATCAAAAAGGCCGCCCAAAGGGCGGCCTTTTTGATTACGAATGATGATTTAAATCTTTATTAGTCACACAGTTCAAAAATCGCCGCCGCACCCATGCCGCCGCCGATACACATGGACTCAACGCCGTATTTCGCGCCTTTTGCCTGCATTCCGGTCATCAATTGGGAGCACAGTTTTGCGCCGGTGCATCCCAGGGGATGGCCCAAGGCAATGGCGCCGCCGTTGATGTTGATGATGCGCTTGTCGCTGGTGGATTCCCACAGTTCGCTTTTGTCATACAGGCCCAACTGCTGCATGGCGTAAATACACTGGGATGCGAAAGCTTCGTTGAGTTCCCAGAGTCCGATGTCTTTAACTTTCAGTCCGGCCATGGCCAGCGCTTTGGGAATCGCGTAGGCAGGCCCAACACCCATTTCATCGGCCCGGCATCCGGCTACCGCGTAGGCGACCACCCTTGCGATGGGTTTAATGCCGAATTTTTTGACTGCTTCGCCGCTCATTAGCAGGGTGGCCGCAGCGCCGTCCGTAGTCTGGGAGGAGTTGCCGGCAGTCACGGAACCCATGGCGGCAAACGCGGGTCTCAATTTCGCCAGCCCTTCCATGGTGGTTTCCGGACGGATACCGTCATCAAAATTCTGGACAAACGTTTCTTTCACCCAGACTTTGTCTTTTTCTTTAAAACGAACTGCCGTGGTGGGAACGATTTCCGTGAACAGCCCTTTATCCCTGGCGTTGGCTGCCTTCATGTTTGAATGATAGGCGAATTCATCCTGCATCTGCCGGGTAATTTTATAACGGTTGGCAACGTTTTCCGCAGTCACACCCATGGACATATAAACATCCGGCGCTTCCTTGGCCCAATCCGGATGAGGGCGGGGCATGTTGCCGCCCATGGGAACGATGGACATGGATTCCAAACCGGAACCAATGGCCACTTCGCACCATCCGGATTTAATGCGCATGGCCTGAAGACAGATAGCCTCCAAGCTGGCGGAACAAAAGCGGTTGACGGTCGCGCCGCAGGTGGAATCTGGAAATTTGGCCATTTGCGCGGCCACACGTCCGATATTAAGTCCCTGTTCCGCCTCCGGAAACGCGCAGCCGGTCAATACATCTTCCACGTCTTTTTTCTCAACTCCCGGCGCTCTTTCAACAACGGCGTTCAATGCCTGAACCAGAAGTTCTTCCGGCCGAGTTTGCGCCAAAGCGCCTTTCCCCCGCCGACAACCTGGCGTTCTGACTGAACTTACGATATATGCTTCTTTCATAGATATTTCCTCCTGGAAGTTTCTATATTAATTAAAGGAATAACGGCTTGCCCGTCTTCATGATGTTTTCAGCCATCTTCTGGGTGTTCTCGGTTCTCCACAGATCCACAAAGGCTTCTCTTTCAAGCGTCATCAGATGTTCTTCATCCACCAGGGTTCCCTGAGGCACATCGCCGCCAGCCAGGCAAACGGCGATCTTCTTGGCGATGAATTCCATGTGCGGGGTGATGTACCCGCCGGACTTCATGTTGAGCATTTCCGCCCAGATCATGCCTTGGGCCTCGCGTCCGAACACCGGAACCTTTTTATGCCTCGGCGGCGCATAACCATCATCCACCATTTTCAAAACTTCTTTCTTGGCTTCGCCGATGAGGTTGTCCTTATTAAATACGATCCGGTCGGACGATCTCAGGAAACCATTATTGCGGGCGTCCGCTGCCGAAGAGGAAACCTTGGCCTGGGCCACGCACATAAACGCCTGAACAAACAGACCACCCAAGTCGGTGATCTTTGCAATCGCAGGTGCGGATTCGATATAGTTTCTCCATAAATGAATCATGCCGCAGCCGCCGGGAACGAGACCCGCGCCGATTTCCACCAGGCCCATGAACAGGTCGGTGTGAGCGACAATGCGGTCAGCGGACAGGCAGGTTTCACAACCGCCGCCCAAGGTCAGGCCATAAGGCGCGGCAACTACCGGGAAAGGCGCATATTTGGAACCCATGATGCCGGTATGAACCCTCTTGATGAAGGCGTCGATTTCAGTGAATTTACCTGCCTTGGCAAGACCCAGCATATAGGACAGATCCCCGCCCGCGGAAAATGCGCCTGGCATGCCGGAAGCCTGATTACCGATGACCATGCCAACGCCGTTATCATTCACATAAAGACCGGCTTCAGCCATAAAGTCCACCATTTCAAGGTTGATGGCGTTCATCTTGGAATGGAATTCAAGGTTGAACACGCCATCGCCCAGATCGATCAGAGAGCAGGAAGGAACGGACTTGACGATTTTTTTGTTGGCGCGGAGGTCGGCCAGCACAATGGCTTTCAATTGCGTCCAGCGTCATCCTGCTCGTGATCTTGCCGGGTGCGCCGTGTGCGGCTCAATCGTCGCGAACGATCGATTTCAACGCGGATGTCTTGCCGATTCTCTCGCGAGCCTGCTTTCCGTGT
>DAIEHU010000337.1 GCA_027353395.1 Desulfobacteraceae bacterium | reverse complement strand
ATATTGCTTTTTGATCCAGCTTTTTGCTCGGCATTCAAAAAAAAATCGGGATGATCCAGAGGTTTTGCAATTACCTCTTCAAACTGAGACACTACCGGACTTTGACATTTCTTGAAGCTGAGCTTTTGAAAAATACATTCGACCAGGTGTCAGGTATTTATTTGCCGGAACCGATCTTTTTTGAAGGCCGAGCCTTTTGTAATAGGCATCGGGAATGTCGTTCCGGTCCTTGTAGATATGCCAGGCGCAGACATCATCTGGATTTGCCGGTGGGTCCACGGGCCACATAATCGTCTTGTAATCGGATTCATAAGGCAAGATTTCGTTTAAAAACGGACAGTGAATGCAGTAATAGGGAAATCCTGCGCGCTGATATGGCCAGGTTCTCTTCTGTCCGGACAATGCGCCGCTCTGCCCTGCATCATACCAGCCGTTGCGCCATAACCGCAGACCGCTGCCGCAAGGCGTCAGGTGAAATGTAAATTTTACCGGGTCTTCCTGAATGGAAAAGTTTCCCGGATTTGCGCCTGCTTCAAAACAGGAGTGAGCCCTCCAGGATTTGGCCAGCAGCAGAACCTGAAGATGAGGCGGCGCCATGGCGCATGCAGCGTCAAAAAACTGCCTCCGGGCTGACTGGGCAAACACATACCGAAACATCGCTTCAGGGGAATCCTCCTCGAGCTTTTCTCCGACCCAGCTCCAGAGTAGGGTGCAAGTCGCGGCGAAAAAATCATGTAGCAGCACATGGGATTGCTTCATCTCACTGGATAGGGCAAGAGCCTTATCCAGTTGACGGCGGCGGATATGCTTTCGGATGAGGTGGGGGTAAGGGGTGGAAAGTTCCGTGAGTTCGGTTGGGGTAAACATCCGGCGGGTCATGACGTCCTTATCAAAATTCTTCGGCAATCGCCTGAACATGGTGTTGGGGGTTCCGGCCGCCCAACAATTGCAGAATTTTAACATCCCGCATGATTTTCTCCAAACCGTATTCATGCATATAACCATACCCGCCGTGGATCTGAATGGCGTCAAGCACGATTTCAAGGGCGGCCTGGGTGCAATACGCCTTTGCCAGGCTGCCGTCGGCGGTCACACCCGGAAGATTCACCCGGTCAGTCTGAAACACCTGGATATAAGCGGCGGTTCCTACATCGAGTTTCATTTTCATGACGCCGAGCATCCGTTGGATTTCCCCATGACGAATGATCAAATCGCCAAACTGATACCGCTGCTTTGCATAGGAGAGGGCTTTGGTCCAGGCGGTCCGGGCGGTTCCCATGGCCATGGCGGCAATAAATCCAAAATAAGCGTTTAACGCCTGTTTCATCAGGTTTTTTCCGTTTTTCCCTGAGGCGATAACTGCATCGGAGGCAATCTCCATCTGGTTAAAGGAAATTTTTCCAAACGGGTTGATCTTTAATCCGGGAATCATCAGCTTTTCCTGAATCGCAATCCCCGGAAGATTCTTTTCAACGAACACACAGGCGATATTCTCCCTTGTGTCATCTTCATGGATAAAAGCACAAAACGCGTCAGCACCCGATGAATTTCCAACCAGAGCGCTTTCTCCATTGATAACCCATGGATCGCTACCGTATGGACCGCTGCCGCATGGGCTGTTTTTCTCTTGTATAAAAAGGGCCTGGTCTCCCATGTCTGAAGGAAAAATCACTGAGGCAACCGGTAATTTTCCGGAATCCATTTTAGAAAGAATGTTTACGAGGTATTGCGGCCGGCCATGATCCTCCGGGCTCACCGGAATGCTGGCTGCCAGGTGATGGGCAAAAACTGATGCCACTCCTGCACATTCCGAAGCCAGGACATCCAGAACAAAGGCACCGCACAATGGGGGGTATCCCGCGCCATTGCAGGATTGAGGAAGAAGCAGACATGGAATGTCCAAATCAAGGCTTTTGCGCCACAGGGATGCGATTTTGGCAGGGTCAGGATATAAATCCAGATCAAGAGCCTCCGGTCGGATCTCATTTCTGGCAAATCGCCGGACTTCATTTAGAATCTCATTATATTCATTGATTTGCGGATGCATCACGCACATGTTCTCCCAGACTCCACGTTATATAATGGTTGAAAATATCAATCCGGTTGGCCTGATTGGTACCTTCGTAAATCTGGGTGACTTTGGCGTCCCGGAAGGTTTTTTCAATTCCAAAGGAATGATCCATGGACTCAAGACCTAAAATATCGGGCACCCGGGAGGCGATCCGGACCGCCAGATCGGTTCCGGCGACTTTAACGGCAGAACCGTAATAAACAAACTTTTCAACGACATCTTCTGTAACCAGCCGATTTTTAGCAATGTTTCCCATCTGACTGACGAATTTCCTTTGCGCCAGTTCCTGAAGCCAATCGCTTAGCAGCAGCTTTTCGGGAAGCATTTGAAGACCGGCCTTGACCGGCAGGGCTTCAAACATCTTCCAGACATGACAGGTGTCCAGGGCCATTGCAAAATTGCCCCCCGCGCTCCGCACCGACATGATATCCTTGATCATGTCGGCAAACGCTATCTGAACCCAATCTTCATCAATCAAGTAGTGATTTCGGACCTTTTTCCGGCAGGCGTACCGCAGGCCCCGTTCCACGGCTCCCCGGGCGATCCCCACCCCGCCGATACCGATAAACCCCC
>DAIEHU010000336.1 GCA_027353395.1 Desulfobacteraceae bacterium | reverse complement strand
ATGATCTCGTAAAAAGTCCGCAACTCGTCATGCCGGACTTGATCCGGCATCCAGAACTTATTGAATATACTGGATTCCGGCCTACGCCGGAATGACGAAAAAAGGAGAAAATCGACTTTTTACGGTTTCATCATATTTTAATTTTATCCCGAAAACAAAAGGAACTCATGCCAAACCCTAACGGCCCTGCCGAAACCTTCAAATCCGGATTCACCGCCATCATCGGCGCGCCGAATGTGGGCAAATCAACGCTTTTAAACACCATGATCGGCGAAAAAGTTTCCATCGTATCGAACAAGCCACAGACCACCCGGAACCGGATCGCAGGCGTCAGCCACCGGCCTGGGTTTCAGATCGTTTTTCTCGACACGCCCGGCATCCACAAGAGCACCAAGGCGCTAAACAGCAAAATGGTGGAGGTGGCCATGTCCGCCATCAAAGACGTGGACCTCGTTTTGATGGTGGTGGATGCGGCCAATCCGGAACCGGCCGCGGAGCAGCTTATCCTGACCAAACTCAAAAGCAGCCGTCAGCCCCCCGTTATTCTGGCCCTCAATAAAATTGATCTCCTTAAAAAACCGAAACTGCTGGAAATCATAGACCGGTGGCGGACTGTATACGCCTTTTCCGAAATTGTGCCGGTTTCCGCCACCGAAGGCATTCAGGTGGACGAATTGCTTGACGCCCTGGAAAAACGGCTCCCGATTGGTCCTCCGTATTTTCCGGAGGACATGATCACCGACATGCCGGAACGGTTTATTGCTTCTGAAATGATCCGGGAAAAGGTGTTTGAACTGACGGCCCGGGAAATTCCCTTTTCCACCGCTGTCACCATTGAGTCCTTTGAGGAACTCCCCAAACAGAATCTGGTGCGCATCCATGCGGCCATTCATGTGGAACGGGATTCCCAAAAAGGCATTATTATTGGAAACCAGGGGGCCATGCTGCGCGCCATCGGCGAAGCCGCCCGGCTTGATATTGAGCAGATGCTGGGTACGCGGGTGTTTCTGAAGCTCTTTGTGAGGGTTGAAAAAAACTGGAGCCGGGACGCCAGGGCATTGCGAAAGCTGGGATATTAGCAAAACCGGAACCCGCCTTACCATGATTTTGTCCTTTCATCCCATGATCACCGCCGACCAGAACATGATCTGCGCCGGACGTGATCCAAGTGAAGCGGAACTTCACGCCATCCGCAAGGCTGATGCCGTAATTCTGCCTCAGGGATGCCGGAAAACCCTTTATGACATGGCCGCCAGCCACTGCGGTCACGTGTTCCCGGACTATTCCGCAAAATTCGCCTATCCGGGAAAGATCGGCCAGGCTGCCTTGTTCGCCCGTTTTGGCCTTTCCCACCCGAAAACCCGTACTTTCAGATCCATGGTGGAGTTTTATGATCAAATCCCGAATACCAAAACTTTCCATGACCTTAATTTCCCCTTTGTATTTAAATTCGACTGGGGCGGCGAAGGGGATACGGTGACGCGGATCGATTCTCCAGCGGATTTCAGTTCGGCTCTGTGTAGAGCAAATGCCTATGAAAAAACAGGACAATCCAGATTTCTGATACAGGAATTGATACCATCCGGCAACCGGTCTCTCCGGGTGGCGGTGATCGGCGATGATCGGATTGTTTACTGGCGCATCCAGAAAAAGCCGGACCGGTTCGGCACGGCCCTGTCCAAGGGCGCTGAAATCAATAGACATGCGGAGCCGGACAAACAGGCCGCGGGTATTGCCTTGGTGAACCTTTTGTGCGAAAAAACCGGCATCAATCTGGCTGGCGTTGATCTGATTTTTCCGGAAAATTCCCAGAAAGCCGACCCCTTGCTCCTTGAAATCAATTATTTTTTCGGCAGAACCGGCATCGGCGGGTCCGGACGGTTTTATTCGCTGCTGCGCAGGGCAGTCAAAGACTGGCTCAATAATTTGAAGCTGGGTTGAACTGATGAATGAATTTATGCACATTCCGGATGAGGACGATATCCGGATGGAAAAAAACAAGGCCAGGGAATTGCGCAGATCCCAGTGGTGGAAACGCAAATGCGCCAAAGGCATTTGTTATTATTGTAAAAATCAATTTTCATCAAATGAACTGACCATGGACCATATCGTACCCCTCTCCCGTGGCGGCAAAACCGAAAAAAACAATGTGGTTCCCTGCTGCAAAAAGTGCAATTCTGAAAAAAAATCCCATCTTTTTATGGACTGGCGGCCAGCCTCTTCTCCGGAAAACAACGGATAGGGCGGGTTTTCCCGCTTTCGCCGCACACCCCGGCCATTGCGAAATTTTCACCGGATATTTTCCCTTGACAACCTTCCGCGGAATAATTAATACTCGCTTGAGCATATGCTCATAATTATACAATCAGGAGGCTTATGACCCGATTCGCCATACCCATCGCCAGCGGCATTCTCTCCATGCATTTCGGACACGCAAAGGAATTTGCGATCATCGATGCTGACGGGAAAACCATCCAAAACCGGAAAATCATGAACCCGCCGCCTCACGCGCCCGGCGTGCTGCCCAAATGGCTGCATGATCTGGGCGTCAACGTCATTATCGCAGGCGGTATGGGCGCTCAGGCCATTCAATTATTCGGCCAAAGCGGCATCCACGTCCAGACCGGAGCCCCGACCCTGCCGCCG
>DAIEHU010000335.1 GCA_027353395.1 Desulfobacteraceae bacterium | reverse complement strand
GAATCATCCGGTATTAAAACTCTGGATGGATGAAACACATCATCCAGTTGGCGTATCAGGTCAGGACGGCGGGCCTCCAGGTCCGGCGCCAGAATGCCGATGCGGGAATTCGGGTTTTCCTCAAGGCAGGCCCTTGCCCACCTTGCAGCGGCGGCCATTTCCGCTTCTGCATCGCTTGCTGCATAGAAGCGGGGTGCCGAGGTTTCCAAAGAATTTGAAAGCATGGCCACGCCACTACCGGATGCCGCCATCGCCTGTATCATGTCAGACTTCCGGGGAGGCATCTCATCAAACCCGGCCAGGATGATCTGCTTTGGAGCCGCGATTTGGGAGGATTTCATCAAATCCATCACCGCGTCCGCAATCCCGGCCCGGTCCTGCCACCCCTTTTTCCGGCAAAGCCGTTCGAAATTTTCGACCCAGTCAAGAAAGGCGGCAGTGTCATCCGACGGCGTCTGTCCCAGTTCATGCCTGAGGATTCGCCACTCCCGGCACAATTCCCATGCTTTTACAGCTATCCGGGCTGTTTCCGGAACCAAGAGCAAACGGCGGCCCTGATCATGATCCCATTTCCGGATGATCTGTTCCCAAACAAGGCATTCCTGCTCCTTTGACATCAGAATCTTTAACCCGGTCTGTCCGGACGCCTGACGAGAAACCGCAGCCTCATTATATGAGTTTTCTGTCCATGAATCATAGGGCAGAATGAGCGGCGTCTCCCAGGCCCGCTTGCCGGAATGGGACTGGCGGTCGTTGTACTGGCTTTTCAAATACCGAGCCAGCCGCTGGTTGACGGTGACCAGAACAGCCGATTGATGTTCCACCATCTCCCAGGCTTCGGTTAATGAAATCACTTCAGGCTGAATCATTTTGATATCGCTTCCATCAACTGGGGCATGAATTTATGGTTGGATTTGGGAAACGGGTAATGATGCAGCGCGTCCGGCGTCACCCACAGATGTCGGGCCGGCCCGTTCAGCCTCACCCGGCCCGACGCCCAGTCGCAGATATAAACATCCGCCGTTATTTTAAAATGGGTATAGGCATGACGGATGCAGGTCAGATAGGAACGGATGGAAACATGGATGCCCGTGGATTCTGTCAGGATTCTAAAACATGCGGCCTCAGGGGTTTCATCAGGATTGATCCGCCCCCCTGGGAATTCCCACAGCCCGCCCAGAAGTCCGGTCTCAGGCCGCAGCACAATGAGCAGCTTACCCTTTTTCTCCACCACGCCGATGGCCAGATGGTGGTGCGGAACCGGCGGTTTTTTGATTTTTACCGGAAAATCGGCCACCCGGCCGGAAGCGGATGCCAAACACCACTGGCTGGCCGGACAATCAGGGCATAACGGGCTTCTCGGTCTGCAAATCAAGGCCCCGAGTTCCATGACCGCCTGGTTGAAAGATCCCGGATCTAAAGGATCCAGAAGGGTCCGGGCCGTTTCCTTAAAAATATCATAAGAGGATGCGCCATTCACTGGCGCGTGTATTTCAAATATTCTGGCCAGCACCCGCTTGACATTGCCATCCACCACCGCCTCCGGTTTGCCGAACGCAATGCTTTGAACCGCGGACGCGATATAATCCCCCACACCGGGCAGGGATAAAAAGAAATCCCAATCATCCGGAACCGCGCCACCGCGACGGGCCATGACGAGTTTTGCGGCCTTGTGAAAATTCCGGGCGCGGGAATAATAACCCAGACCTTCCCAAAGCTTCAAAACAGCCTGGATATCGGCGTCCGCAAGGGCCCGGATATCCGGAAACGCCCGGATAAACCGCTCATAATAGGCGATCACCGTATTGACCTGGGTCTGCTGGAGCATGATCTCCGAAGCCCAGATATGGTATGGATCGCGGGTTCCCCGCCAGGGAAGGGTGCGCCGGTTTGCCGTGTACCAGCCGGTGAGCGCCCGGCGAAGGGGCTGGATGAATTCGGGCGTACGTTTGCAAAAACCGCCGGAATCCTTATCTGAAAAATCCAACAATCAGCTTAACGCCTTATTTTTTATTATTTTCCATTTTCCGAGCATAATCGGAATATCGGTTTTTTTTTGGCGGCAAATTAAATTTGTTTTCCTTTAGCGCCTGAATCTGTTTTTGGCGCTCCGCCAGCCACCCTCTTCTATGTCTGGCTTGCTCGCCCGTGTATTTTTTCCGTATGATACAGGTAATACAATTCACCATGCTTGTCCAAAATAAAACAAGCAAATTCTTGCCATTTTTGATTCCGCGACAGGCAAAATGGCGTTGCCAAGCCGCTCAACACTGAAGAGCCGAAATTTGGCTGACATATTCGTTAATCGCAAATTTGCGATTAAGTCCGGCGGCATTCATGTACCGCACCTTTCCGAATACCGGTCTTTCGCCCCAGGGCCGGTCGTGACGGCCGAAACACCAAGCCACGCCCGCAAATCCGTTTGCGTCCCGGCCGTCAAGCTCATAGCGATTATTGAGCATCCGCATGATCTCAAACGCCTCCTCCGGTGTCCGGGTCCATTCGATGATCTTTTTCCCCCAGTACATGCGCATGTAATTGTGCATCTTGCCGGTCGCCACCATCTCGATCTGGGCGGCGTTCCAGTAGGGATCATGGGTTTTCGCCTGCTCCAAAACCTCCGCTGAATACAGATACGGACGCCGGTCCTTTTGGTGCCCG
>DAIEHU010000334.1 GCA_027353395.1 Desulfobacteraceae bacterium | reverse complement strand
TGTTCCACCGGTATAATGGTGATCTGTTTGGCGATGGTGGCGGGAATCTCGTTGATATCCTGCATGTTCCCTTTGGGAATCAATACCTTTTTAATGCCACCGCGATGCGCGGCCAGCATTTTTTCTTTTAACCCGCCGATGGGCAGAACCCGTCCCCGGAGGGTTATCTCTCCGGTCATGGCCACATTCCGGTCAACGGGAAGACGCGTTAATGCGGATATGATGGCCGTGCACATGGCTATTCCTGCAGAAGGGCCGTCTTTGGGGGTTGCGCCATCCGGGACATGAATGTGGATGTCCAGCTTTTCATAAAAATGCTGGTCGATATTGAACTGTTCGGCCCGGGATCTGACATAGCTGATGGCTGCGCTGGCGGATTCCTTCATCACATCCCCCAGCTTGCCCGATACGGTGAAATTGCCTTTGCCGGGCATGGTCACTGTTTCAATACTGAGCAGTTCGCCTCCGAACTGGGTCCAGGCCAAGCCGGTGACAATGCCGATCTGGTCTTTTTTCTCAATCAGGTCGGTGCGGATTTTTCCCGGTCCCAGATATTTTTGCACCGATGTTGAAGTGACATTGACCGGAATATTTTTGACGTCTTTTTGGTGTTTCAGCAGTTCCTTGGCTATTTTGCGGCAGATGGAGGCGATTTCACGCTCCAGGCTCCGGACCCCGGCCTCCCGGGTATAGTCCCGGATAATGGTGCAGATGGCGTTTTTGGAAAATGTGATTTTATTGGTTTTCAGCCCGTTTTGTTTGATTTGTTTGGGAACCAGATAATCATTGGCGATATGGTATTTTTCCACTTCCGTATAGCCGGGCAGCCGGATGATTTCCATCCGGTCCTGAAGGGGCAGCGGAATGTCCGGCAGCGTATTGGCGGTGGTGATGAACATGATATCCGACAAATCGTATTCCACATCCAGGTAATGATCGCTGAAAGTATTGTTCTGCTCCGGATCCAGAACTTCCAGGAGCGCTGCGGATGGATCACCCCGGAAATCCATGCTCATTTTATCCACTTCATCCAGGCAGAAAACCGGGTTGTTGACGCCGGATTTTCGCAAGGACTGGATGATTTTGCCGGGCATGGCGCCAATATAGGTGCGCCGATGCCCGCGGATTTCCGCCTCATCCCGGACGCCTCCCAGAGACAGCCGGACAAATTTCCTGCCGGTGGCGCGGGCTATGGATTTGACCAGGGAGGTTTTGCCGACGCCCGGAGGGCCTACAAGGCAAAGAATGGGCCCCCGCAGTTTTTTGACCAGGGTTTGCACGGCAAGGTATTCCAGGATGCGTTCTTTGGGCTTTTCGAGCCCGTAATGGTCTTCATCTAAGATTTTCCGGGCTTTTTCGATATCTTTGCCCACCTTGCTCTTTTTATTCCAGGGCAGGCTGGTAAGCCAGTCGATGTAATTTCTGACCACCGTTGCTTCCGCCGACATGGGCGTCATCATTTTCAGTTTTTTGAGCTCCTGACGGGCTTTCCCATCGGCTTCCGAGGACATTTTCTGCTGCTGGATGCGGTTTTCAATATCTTTTAATTCATCGGCTTCCGATTCATCGGTTCCCATTTCCTTTTTAATAGCCCGGATTTGCTCATTCAGATAATAGTTTTTCTGGCTTTTCTCCATCTGTTCCTTGATGCGGTCCTTTATGACCTTGTCAGTCTGGAAGATGATGATTTCCTGTTTGATCAGTTCGATGAGATGGGTGAGCCGTTCCTGAATGGATAGAGTTTCCAGGAGCCGCTGATTGTCAGGTGTTTTAAAGGAAAAATGGCCCGCGACCGTATACAGCATGGCGGCCGGATCTGAGATCTGGTTCAAATTTTTAACGGTGTCTTGTGAAAAATTTTTGTTGAGTTGGGCGTATTCGTTAAGCAATGCGCTGATATTTCTAAAAAATGCCTCTTTTTCACTGGCATTCATGCCCGGTTCATCAATCATGGCCACGGATACTTCAAAGAAGCTCTCGTTGGGCTTGAATTCGATGATACGAGCCCGGAACTGGCCTGACACCACTGTTTTAACCGTGCCGTCAGGCAGCCTGAGGATTTGGGCGACTTTCGCGACGGTGCCGATTCCATTGATTTCATTCTCTTTCGGCGCTTCTTTACCGGGGTCCGACTGGGTGGAAAGAAGGATATATTTTTCCGGAGAATGGATGGCTTCCGAAATGGCGTTAATGGATTTCGAACGTCCCACAAACAGCGGCGATGTCATATACGGAAATACGACAATATCTCTTAACGGCAGCAGGGGCATGGTGCTTGCCGCCAGGGCGTTATCGTCCCCGGCTGACTCCGGGTTGGGAAATGGAGGTATATGTGTCATAGGATCGAATATCCTTTTCTATGAATGGATTTTTGTTGACGCCGGTTTCAGCGCGGATACCCGTGGAATGATTATAATTGCCATATTGAAGGACGGGCGCTCACAGGCAGATTAAATTAAGCATGAAACACCAGGCGCGCAAGTGTCATGTGAAAATAAGGCGTGAATATGGAATGCGCCCTGATAAAACCGGGAATGGCAAAGTGATGCGAAAACGGCTGGGGCTAAACGGGCGAAGTGCATTTGACACTTTAATTCCAATTCGCATTCAAGCGGCATCCGCGTTGGCTGCGTCGTCGGCTCCTCGACTTACAAACAGTAAGCCTGCGT
>DAIEHU010000333.1 GCA_027353395.1 Desulfobacteraceae bacterium | reverse complement strand
AATATTTATCGTAACAGGTTTGAGAAATCAAATCCAACCTTTTGGCAAACTGGAAATGATGCTCCGGCTGGCCCAGGATTATTCCCGGCAGTATTCCGAACTCGACCAGATTTACCTGGATCGGAAGATGACGATGAAAAAATCATTCAGGGCATGATGCGGTTTATCCGCAGAGCCCTGGCCCCTCAACAAGGCCCGTCCCTTTAACCGGCAACCCGATGAGCGACCTGATCATGAAGACCGGACCTCAAAACCTGTCCCAGGCCCTTCTTGAATTTTCACCGGCGTCTCGTTTTCGAAAGAAGACAAGCGGCCCCCTAAAAATTCTGCACCTGCTGTCCCAGCAACCCGGCAAAACCGGCAGCGGCGTTTACCTCCAGGCCATGACTGTTCTTGGGGATCGGGCGGGATACCGCCAGCGGGCCGTGATCGGCCTTCCCGGAGACGCCCCCCTGCCGGATGTCCCGCCCCTCGCGGCGGACGACCTGTTTGCCGTGCGGTTCGACCGGCCGCCGGTTTCTTTCCACATCCCCGGCATGAGCGATATCATGCCCTACCCGTCCACCCGGTTTTCCACGTTCACCGATGCCATGCGGGAAGACTATCTTCAGGCGTTTTGGAATATTCTGAACACTGCCGCGAAGGATTTTAAGCCGGATATCATCCATTCCCATCACCTGTGGCTGCTCACGGCCCTGGCAAGGTTCCGGTTTCCGGATACGCCCATCTGTGTTTCCAGCCACGGCACGGAACTGCGGCAACTGGTAAACGCCCCGAAGCTCGCTCCCTTTGTGGTGCCGGGATGCCGGGATGTGGACCTTGTATTCGCCCTTCACGAGGACAATAAGCGGCAAATCATGACCGCTTACGGGATTCCTGAAAACCGCAACCAAATAACGGGTGCCGGATTCCGGTCCGACCTGTTCCGGCCTGCCGATTCGTGCGTTCCGGGTTTCGGCCGGGAAGAACTGACCATCGTCTATGCGGGAAAGATTTCCGCGCCCAAAGGGGTTCCGTGGCTTATCCAGGCCATGCGGCGGGTGCGGGTGCCCGAAGGAAAAAAAATCCGGCTGCTGCTGGCCGGTTCCGCTGGCGAAGGCGGCGGCGAGGAAATACGGCGGCAGGCCGCGGACCTTAAAAACGTGGTGTTTCTCGGGGCGCTGACTCAGACTGCCTTGGCCGACGTGCTGCGGGAAGCTGATGTCTTTGTGCTGCCATCGTTTTTTGAAGGTTTGCCCCTGGTGGTGGTGGAATCCCTTGCCTGCGAATGCCGGGTGGTGGTGACGGATCTGCCGGGCTTGGATTCCTGGATGCCCGAAGACCTGTGCGCGGACCGTGTGGTGGAAAAAGTGCCGCTTCCCCGGCTGGTCGGCCCGGACACCCCGATTTCCGAAGACCTGGCCCGGTTTGTTGACGACCTTTCCAAAGCGCTTTCCCGGCAACTGGAAATGGCTGCCGCTTGCAAGGGAGAAGCCGGTATTGCCTGCCGGGTGGCCGGTCTTTCATGGGAAGGGGTGTTTAAAAAGATTCAGGCGGCGTATCTGGAACTGGCAGGCGGTTTCAGATAAGGTTCGGGATTGACATCGCCCGTTTGCCATCCTATAATGATATCATTAAAAATCATAAAACGATATCACATAAAGGAGATTCAAATGAAATCCATTCTCATTCGGGGCCTTGAACCCTCATTGTCGGAACAAATCAAAACCCAGGCCCAATCCCTCGGCAAAAGCGTCAATCAATATATAAAGGACATCATCAAAGAAAAAGTCGATGGAGAAAGCGGTAAAAAGCATACAAAGATTTATCATGACCTGGATCATCTGTTCGGACGATGGAGCGAGGAAGAATATCAGCAAATTCAGGGAAAAATCGACAACGAAAGAACAATAGATCCGGAGTTATGGGAATGAAACGTCTGCTGATTGACACCAATATTTATTCCCACGCCCTCAGAGGCGACAAATCCATTGCAGCAATCCTCCAGAAGGCCGATTCTATCTGCATTTCATCCATCAGCATCGGTGAACTGATCTCCGGATTTAAAGGCGGAAGCCGGGAAGCCCAGAATCGGGAAGAACTCGATATATTTCTGAGCAGCTCCAGGGTCACGGTCTATCCGGTGGATGAAGAGACAGCGGTTTTTTATGCCGAAATCCGGCAAAATTTAAAAACCATCGGAAAACCTATTCCGACAAACGACATGTGGATTGCGGCCTGCGCCTTTCAACACGGCTTGAGCTTGTTTAGCGCGGACATGCATTTTAAATCCATTCCCGGATTGACAACCGTTTAATAAAGGAGGCCCGCATGACCCTGAACCATCCGGAATTAACCCAAAAAGCCCTTGAACTCTTGAGAAATCCCGCCGCGTTTCAATGGTACCTCATCCCGCTGCTGGCCTGTGTGGTCTACATTTATTTTAACGAGATTTCCCAAAAAAACTGGCGGGGCATCGCTGCCGGACTTTCTCTCTACATGGTGCACTGGTTTTATGAAATCGGAAACGCGCTGATTCAGCATTTCTCAGGTCACGCCCTCTGGACCGTGCCGGCGGGCACCAGCTTTCTTCTGCTCATTGGCGTGGGCGCGGAGCTTTCCCTGATGTTTTCCGTGGCCGGACTGATCTTCAGCAAAGTGCTGCCCGAAGACCGGGATCTGAAAATCATGGGCGTC
>DAIEHU010000332.1 GCA_027353395.1 Desulfobacteraceae bacterium | reverse complement strand
TTTTTGAGCACCCCATCCTGATGAATGCCCGCTTCGTGAGCAAATGCATTGGCGCCTACAATGGCCTTATTGGGCTGTACCATCATGCCGGTGACCATGCTGACCATCCGGCTGATCTGATAGATACGGGTGGTCTGGATGCCGGTTGTGACCTCGGCAAAGGTCGGGCGCGTATTTAATGCCATGACCACTTCTTCGAGGGCCGTGTTTCCGGCCCGCTCCCCGATACCGTTGATGGTGACTTCCGCCTGCCGTGCTCCAGCCTTGATGGCCGCCAGGGTGTTGGCTGTCGCCAGCCCCAGATCATTGTGGCAGTGAACGCTTAAGATCGCCTTTTTTATATTGGGGGTGTTCGCCATGACATATTTCACCAATTCCCCGAACTCTTCGGGAATGGCATAGCCCACCGTGTCCGGAAGGTTCACGGTTTTCGCCCCGGCGTCGATCACGGCCTCAAACACCCGGCACAAGAAATCCCGGTCCGTTCTGGAGCCGTCTTCCGCTGAAAATTCAATATTGTCGGTGAATGTGCGGGCGAACTTTACGGCAGCCACTGCCGCTTCCATCACTTCATCCCGGCTCATGTTAAGTTTGTATTTGATATGAATATCCGATGTCGCGAGAAAAATATGGATTCGGGGATGAGCGGCATGACGGACCGCCTTCCATGCCCGGTCGATATCGCTCACCGTGGCCCGGCAAAGGGCCGCGACTTCGGAATTGCCGATTCTTTTGGCGACTTCCGAGACGGCTTCAAAGTCGCCCTCGGACGAAGCCGGAAAACCGGCTTCAATAACGTCCACCCCGAGTTTTTCAAGCTGGGTGGCCAGCCGTACCTTTTCAGCCGTGTTCATGCTGGCGCCCGGGGATTGTTCACCGTCTCTTAGTGTGGTGTCAAAAATAAATACTTTTTCGATCATGAAAGATATCCTGAAAAATTTGATTTTTATGATTTCTTTAGCACTTGTTCTTTTTCCAGCCGGGACAGTTTGTGCTGAAAGCTGTCGGCCAGCGCCTGCCAGCTCGCCTCAATGACATCTTCCGAAACGCCGATGGTGCTCCATATACTGCCGGCATCCCTGGATTCAATGAGCACGCGGACCTTTGCCCCGGTTCCATCTCTTCCGTCAAGCACCCTGACCTTGAAATCCACCAGATGAACCGGGTCGAGCGCTTTGGGGTAGACTTTGTTTAAAGCCTTCCGGAGGGCGTTATCAAGCGCGCTCACCGGCCCGTGCCCTTCGGCCACGGTTATGTCCTGAACCTCCCCGTCCACGGAGATCTTGATGATGGCATGGGAATGACAGGACTCGTTTTTGTTTTTTTCAATGATCACCCGGAATGAATCAAGATCAAACATCGATTTGAACTGATGCGTCAGTTTTTCGATCATGATCTGGAAGGTTCCGTCCGCGTCGTCAAACTGATAGCCTTCTTTTTCTAGTTGCTTGATCTGCGCCACGATTTTTCCGGCGTCAATGCCATCCGCCTCCAGGGAAAGTCCCAGTTCCTTGATTTTATAATCAATATTGCTTTTTCCGGACATATCGGAAATCAGAACCCGCTGGCGGTTGCCCACCAGCCGGGGGTCCATGTGTTCATATGATCTCGCGTCCTTGCTGATGGCGTTGACATGGATCCCGCCTTTGTGGGCGAACGCGCTTTTCCCAACAAACGGCCGCGAATTGAGCGGCGTCATATTGGCTGTTTCGCTGACAAATAGGGAAACGTTCTGCAGCTTGGTCAGATTTTCATCGGAAATGCAGGGATATCCCATTTTCAGTTTTAGAATCGGTATGATGGACGTGAGGTCCGCATTGCCGCAACGTTCCCCGTATCCGTTGATGGTACCCTGCACCAGAACCGCGCCAGCCCGGACTGCCGCGATGGTATTGGCCACTGCAAGGCCGGAATCATTGTGGGTGTGAATGCCGAAACCTACTGGCGGACGATTTGACGATATGTTTTCCGCAAGCGAAAAATGCGCGATCACGTCCTTCACCATCGCCTCCACGTCATGGGGCAAGGAGCCGCCGTTGGTGTCGCAGAGCCCGATAAAGTCCGCGCCGCCTGTGATGGCGGCGGTCAGCGTCGCAATGGCGTAATTCGGGTTTTCCCTGTATCCGTCAAAAAAATGTTCCGCATCATAATGCACTTCCAGGCCATTTTGCTTCAGGTATTCCACCGATTCCCGGATTATGTCTAAATTGTCTTCAGGACGGATCCGGAGGATTTTTTCCACATGCAGATCCCAGGTTTTGCCGAAAATGGTGGCGACTTTCGCCCCGCAACTGATTATGGCGTTTAAGTTCCCGTCATTTTCAGCCCGGATGCCATACCGGTGAGTGGCGCCGAAAGCCGTTAATTTGGCGTTCCGGAAATGTTCATTTCTGGCGGCCTCGAAAAATTCCCTGTCCTTGACATTCGAGCCCGGCCAGCCGCCTTCAATATAGTGAATGCCCAGCTCATCCAGCTTTTGAGATATCTTAAGCTTATCCGTGGCTGTGAAGGCGATTTGTTCACCCTGGGTGCCGTCTCGCAATGTCGTGTCATACAACAGAATGGATTTCATTTATCCTGCCAAAATCAAATTTAAACAATCGGTAAAGCTTTTTTTGCCACAGAGGGCACGGAAATACATGAGAAAAAATTCCCCGCGCCCCCGCGTCCCTGCGAGAGATTTATTTTTTCTCCCGCGGAGACGCAGGGGCGCGG
>DAIEHU010000331.1 GCA_027353395.1 Desulfobacteraceae bacterium | reverse complement strand
GTAGAGAATCAGAATCGTCCAGGAAAGGATGCACACGATATAGGATATCCAGTTGGTGGTTTTCCTGGCCATTCCGTGTTTGTCGGCTCTGCCGACCCGGGCGTGGCATGAGAAGCATCTTTTGGCGTTAAGGGGCAGGTTGACGAAACATTCCGGGCAGCGTTTGACCAGAAGGTCGATCTTCTCTGCTTTTACGGCGTCTTTTTTTTTATGTCGGCCCAATGTGACCTTTCTCAAGGTATTGCAGGAAATTTTGCGGAAGCAAAACCCCCTGCAATACGGATGCGTTTAAAGGTTGCCGGATTCTTTTATATCGCTCTTTTCGCGTAATTTGGCTATCCAGGAAGTATAGAGTTTCATTTGTTTCTGTTGAAGTATCCGATCCATAATATTTCTTTCCGCTATCTTGAACCCCTGCTCAGGCGGCGCTTTCTTTTCTTTTAATTCAATGACGTACAATCCGGTTTCAGTCTGGACCGGCTTTTTCGGCAGTTTGTTTTTTTCGGTAAGGCCAAATGCGGCGGCTATCAATGCCGGATCGGTTCCAATACCCGGAATCGCGGTTTTATTGCGGTTGAGCGCCCCGGTGGATTTGATGGTGATGCCGGAATTCTCGCCCGCGGCGGCGGCCAGGGAGCCGGCGGCCCTGGCTTTTTCCAGAAATTGCGCGGCTGCTTTTTCCGCGGCGGTTTTCTGTTGTTCTCTCACGGCGTCCGCCCGGACCTGTTCCTTGACGGCATCGAGAGGGGGAATTTTCTCCGGTTCGTTCTTGATCACCTGAATCAGGTAGTAAGCGTTATCGATTTCTGCGACATCGCTGATTTCCATCAACGGCAGCTTAAACGCCAGTTCTGCAAAAGCCTTTGCATCCGGAAAGCCTTTCGGCCCCTTGTCGATGCCGAAAAAATCCGTTTTGACCAGATCGAGTTTTTCGGCCTTTGCATTTTTAACAAAATCCTCCCCGTTGAAAGTGGCGTTATAGAGTGACTCCGCTGCGTCATACGCCCGTTTTTTGGCCTTTTGATCGATTAGTTTTTCAGTGATTTTGGGAGTGGCTTCTTTAAGGGAAACCGTGGATGCCGGTTTATGGGCGTCCACTTTGATAATATGCCACCCGAACTGGGTCCGGACCGGTTCTTTGCTGATGCCGCCAACGGAAAGGGCGAAAGCAGCATCTGAAAAGGGTTTCACCATCTGGTCCCTGGTGAATGAGCCAAGATCCCCGCCATTTTCTTTTGAGGGATCGTCGGAATAGGTTTTGGCCAGTTTGGCGAAATCTTCTCCGGCGGCCGCTTTTTTTAGAACCTCCAGAGCTTTTTGCCGGGCTGTTTCAACTTGCTCACCAGTCGCTTTTTCCGGCAGACTGAAAAGAATATGCCGGGCCGAGACGGTTTCCGGTGTTTTGAACTCATCCGGGTATTCCGCATAATACTGTGCGATTTCTTCCGGTGTGGCTGTTATTCCCGCTTTGTATTGTGCTGGATCGAATTTGATATATTGGGCCTGCACCTGGGGTTTTGTCCGGTAATCCTCTTTATGGGCGGCGTAATAGTCCGCAATCATTTTATCGGTGATTTCAATATTGGTAAAGGTTTCGGGTTTAAAGACGGCATAGTTAATATCCGTGGAAGTATTTTCCCATTGATACCAGGCCCGGGCCTCGTCTTCTGAAACCATCGCACTGTGGATGATGAGGGAGCGCATCTGGTCCATGATCATGGCTTCCTTTTGAATGGTTTCAAATTTTTCCGGCGTCAACCGGTTCTGGCCCAGCAGCATTTTGTAGCGGTCTTTATCAAATGCGCCGTTATTCTGGAATGCGGGGATGCTGGTGATGGATGCGGCCAGTTCTTCATCCGGGATGCGCAAACCGTTTTTCTGCGCCTCCTGACGCAGCAGGGTGGTGTCGATGAGGGCATCCAGGGCCTGCTTTTTAACGTTCAGCATTTTGATCATGTCGTCGTTTAAGCGGTTGCCGAATTGAGAACGAAGGTTTTCGAGGGTATTATAATAGGCGCGCTGATACTGATCGGCGGAGATGGTTTCGCCATTCACCGTTGCGACTTTTGATGATCGGTTAGCCTTAAAGAAAGAGCCCGCCCCCATAAAGACAAACGCCACGACAATAACTCCCAGAAGCACCTTGATGATCCAGGAACCGGCGTTTTCCCGCATTGTGTTTAACATGTAATTTTCCTTTGAGCTTGAGATAGCATTGTTGATGGACAGCAAAGCGTCCCGTAAGTGAGTTTCCTGGTCAGGTTATAAAATGCGTTTTTGTGGTTCGGTTTCACGTTTTTATGCAGCCGCAGGGCTGCTTTTTGTGTTATGTATTTATTATTAAGAGGTTATCTTGTCAATAAAATATCACGATGCCGAAAGGATTTATCATGTTTCCGGACACGCGGTTCATTGCATAATGCGGTTTTGGGCGATTTCAATGAAAATATCTGTTGACAGGGAATCTTCATTTTATTAGGTTGACTGAAAATTTTCAAGGGGGCTGTAGCTCAGCTGGGAGAGCGCATGACTGGCAGTCATGAGGTCGCCGGTTCGATCCCGACCAGCTCCACCAATAAAATCAAACGCCGGTTGGTTCATTAACAGAATCAACCGGCGTTTTGTCTGAAATATCCCATTCCCCGCTATTATTATTCCAATTTGCGTTCAAGATGAGCCTAATATCCATGGCCAGCCGGTTAAAGATTGCAGCCCTTCAGGCAT
>DAIEHU010000330.1 GCA_027353395.1 Desulfobacteraceae bacterium | reverse complement strand
GACGGAGGCGTACAGTTAGTACGTTGAGGAGCCGAAGACGAGCCAACGACGATAGCGCTATGATTTGGGATTGGAATAAGATGTGATAAAAAAGGGAGCGGTTGCCGCGTTGAAGCGGAGCCGTCCCCTTTTTCCCCCGGAACACGCCAAAAAATCAACCCCCCAGAATCAGCCGCCGCAATATCTTGTAAAACATCGCCTCAAATGCTGTCAGCGACATGGACAGATCATCCGCCTGATTTTCCATCCTGCACCGCCGGCCCACGGTAAATAAAAACCGGACGATTGCAGCGAGATGCGGACCGATCAAGGTTTTCCCCGTCGTTTGCAGGGAAACGGAAATGTCCCGGGAAGGATCGGCCCAGCACAGGATATTCATAAATCCGACATGCCCAAAGGCCGATTCCGTATACGGCCCCCACATGCCCACAGGTGACGCGCCCAGCATCAGTCCGGCGCTGTAACGCATGGGAACCACCATCGTTCCGTCAAACCACATTTTTGAAGCAGGGGCCACGGCCCGGCTGACGGTTTCCGGCTTAAAAATCCGCTTGCCATTCAGTTCGCCGTCATCCAGCAGCACCTGGAAAAACTGGCACATTTCATCTGCGGTGGCCACCAGGTTGGCGGCCGGGATAATGGCCCGCATAAACCGGGGCTCGTTTGAAATCCGCACCACATCTCCCCAGGATGCGCTCAAGGCCCTTTTGGCGATGGCGGAAACCGGGAAAACCAAAGGCAGCCCGGTATCGTAGTTCTTCGCCACCTTAGGGATATCGGCTTCCGGCACGCCATAATTAAAATACCGGAAGCCCAGGGGTTTTTGAACGGCGTTCGCCAGCATCTCCCGGATGTCCTTGCCCGTCACACGCCGGATGATTTCCGCCATGATCGTGCCTCCGGTAATGGCGTGATACGCCATGTGCCCGCCGTCCTTTGATTTTGGCTTTATCCCGCAGATCAATTTCACAAAAGCGTCATGGTCGAACAGGACGTCCGGGTCAGAGCCGGGGGGCGGGGCCGGAACGCCGCCATGATGGGAAAGAATATGCTCAATGTTGATCTTGTATTTGCCCAGAACCGCAAATTCCGGGATATAGTTCACCACCGGATCGGCCAAGGAAACCTCCCCCCGTTCGGCCAGCAAATGCATCATCATGGACGTGACCGCCTTGGACGCCGAATACTGGCAGACCGGTGTGTCCGGGGTCATGAGAATTTTTTCATCATCCGGCCCGTCCGTGAAATTGCCGGGGGGGCCGTTGCCGTGGCTGTGGCCGATGGCACGGTTCAATATTTTTTGCCCATGCCGCCGCATACAAAAGGACAGGCCCGGATAAACGCCGGTCCGGTAAAGATTTTCCACACTCTCCCAGATGGCGTCCACATCCTGACGGGTCATTCCGGCAAGGGCCGGGTCCGCTTCATCGGAAGGGTCATAGGTGGTCAGGGGAGTCAGATCCTTTGGAACCAGGATGGTCCGAAGAATTTTGGATGTCACCGCATCAAATAATTTCATCAGAACCGATCCAGGTGAGTTCGGGTTTTTGCTTTTTTGTCACAATTTATCCTCCAAAGCCGGGAACCATGATTGCATCAATTTTTTAAACTTCAGAAAAGCCTGTTCTTCCAGCCAGTCACGCGGGGCCGGCTTTTTACCTGCCCATCCGATGGCCGCGTCTACTCCGGAGAATCGCTGAAAACCCAGTTTTCCAGTTCCGGGTCAATAACAATGGCAATGGCGGATGCCCTGTCTCCCCAAGCCGGATTGCGACAGGTCATCGGCGGCCATCAATCCGCTTTAAGCTCTTCCGGCAGATGAATTTTAATCCGGTTGCGCCGGACAAATTCATTGTACCCGTATACTTCTTTCCCCATAAATGCCATGTCAACCGCCTGGGCCGGGCAGTTGTTCACGCACCCGAGACAGGCGATACACCGGTCGGTGTCCACGGAATGTTTTGACAGATCAATGGCGTTCACCGGGCATTTTTTGGCGCAGGTGCCGCATTCAATGCATTTTTCGGCATTGATGGCATGACGGGTGATGAACAGTTTGGTGGACCAGATAGAGGGCGCGTTTTTGATCAGGTCTCTGAAATCCACCTTCTTGTCAATTTTAAAATATTTCCTCTCCCCCGCCCGGTTTAAAATGCGTGACGCGAATTCCCGCATTTCGCCATAGGAATTCTCATCCGGCAGATGTCTGTATTTTAATACCCGATTAATGTTTCCGGATGACCAGGTAATGGCGAATGTGGACATATTGCCGAAAGTTTCCATGCCAGCAGGCGCGCCGCCTTTGTCTACGAGCAGTTCCAGGAGGGCGCATGCCGTGTTGTGCTGATTCCCGCCCTCGCCCCCGAAAGTGACATAAGCGGCGCATGGGATACCCTCAATGCCGGGCAGGGCGCGCAGCCATTTTTTGAAATTGGCCGGGACATCGTAATAATAGACCGGAGACCCGGCGATGATCAGGTCTGCGGCGGCGACAGAAGAGGGGTCCATGTCACGGTATTCGGCGGATTGCACTTCCAGGCCATGTTTTTTCAGGGTTCCGGCGATCAGGCGGCCGGCCCTTTCGGTGTTCCCGGTCTGACTGTACCAGAATACAACCGCTTTTTCTGGTTTTTTGGGATTCATTTTTGCATTTGCCCCTGTTTTACAGGATAATGCCATCGGCATGGAAAGCGTCATTAAGGTGAGCGCGCTTTTTTTTAAAAACAGTCATCTATCTTCCATGGTGTTTTCC
>DAIEHU010000032.1:11361-14890 GCA_027353395.1 Desulfobacteraceae bacterium | reverse complement strand
CCGGTCCAAAATTCTGTTGCCATTGCCGTGGGCGTTTCTGGCGGTTTTTTTCAATCGGTTTCTGGCCAATATCATTCCCTTTCGATGGTTCTGCCTGACCAACTTTATTGTGGCCCGGCCCTCGCCCGAAACGGCTGCCGCCAAAACGTCGCCGTCCGTGTCCGTGATTGTGGCGGCCCGGAATGAATCCGGTAATATTGCGGATATTCTCCGACGGATGCCGGCCATCGGAAGCCGAACACAGCTTGTGTTTGTGGAAGGCCATTCCACAGACAATACTTATGAAACCATTGAAATGTTGATGAAGCAGCATCCGGAAATGGATATCCGCTTGTACCGCCAGACTGGAAAAGGAAAGGGGGATGCGGTACGTCTGGGTTTTGACAAGGCGGACGGCGATATTCTGATGATTCTGGACGCGGACATGACCGTGCCGCCTGAAGATTTGCCCCGGTTTGTGGACGCCATCGCATTCGGCAAGGGGGAATTCGTCAACGGCGTGCGGCTGGTATATCCCATGGAAGATCAGGCCATGCGGTTTTTTAATGTCCTGGGCAATAAATTTTTTTCCCTGGCGTTTTCCTGGCTCCTGGAACAGCCCATCAAGGACACTTTGTGCGGCACCAAGGTCATGTGGCGTGAGGATTACAAACATCTGGCGGCCAACCGGGCGTATTTTGGGGATTTTGATCCGTTCGGGGATTTTGATCTCTTGTTCGGCGCGGCCAAGCTGAACCTGAAAATCGTGGAAATGCCCGTGCGCTACCGCGCCCGGACTTACGGGGAAACGAATATTAGCCGCTGGCGGCACGGATGGATGCTGCTTAAAATGGTGATGTTCGCGGCCCGGCGGATCAAGTTTATTTAAACCGGAATACTTTGATTTGTGGATAATATCGTTTTCCGGATTTCTAATCCGAAAACGATTGGGGACAAACCCCGCCTTTACAGGAATAAGATCAAAGCTATCGACGAATTTGTAAAATCAATACACAGGGGATGGCTTTACGCCCTCCAGTCATTCCGGCGCAAGCCCGAATCCAGTGTATTTCTGCGGAGGCCCTTTGCTTCCGGGAAGGAATTCCTACCTGCGCTCTGGATGCGGATCGGGGGCCGGCATGACTGGGCAGGGCGTTGAAGCCTGAAGTGGTTAGTCAAGCATGAACGCTGGGATTAAATCAACTGCAATTTTATAGCATTCAAAGTACATATGTTTTAGCGGGAGGAACTCCATGAGCGGTAGAATTGTAGCCGATACCAGAATTCGTATCTTTTTATCGGTTATTCTTTTTTTGGTGATTGCGGCTGTAACTCTATTTTCTTTAAACTATAACAGGCAATTGGCGGCTATGGGAGGTCTGGCGGAAGAATATTTGAAACTTGGGCTTAACTTGAAACAGACGGGCGAATTTTATCCTGAAGTCGATGCGCCTTTTGTTTTCAGGCCACCGGGGTATAGCGTTTTTATTGCAGGCGTTTTAAGCGCATGGAGTGTTTTTCCGTCCCAAGAACAGAGACAACACGTCAATAGCAGAAAGGTGCCCATTTCTGCTGCAACGGCAATTTATTTTGCACAATGCTTGTTGCTGAGTCTTTCTGCCGGGATTTTATTTTTCTGGCTTTCCATTCATTTGAAATTGATCAATGCCTTTGCCGCCGCTTTAATGTTCGGGGCAAATCCGTATATGATTCTTTTG
This sequence comes from Desulfobacteraceae bacterium, assembly GCA_027353395.1. Taxonomy (GTDB): domain Bacteria; phylum Desulfobacterota; class Desulfobacteria; order Desulfobacterales; family Desulfosalsimonadaceae; genus SURF-3. The sequence continues at coordinate 13,193 of DAIEHU010000032.1, read as the reverse complement.
ACCGGGCTCCTGCATTATGAGATTTTACATATTTTTTTCGTGATCATTTCCTGCTGGCTGTTGAGCATGGCCTTGCAGGATGAAAGGTTGAACGTAGTCAAATTTCTGATAGCCGGTATATTCTGGGGGTTGACCACGCTGATAAGACCCACGACGCTCATCTTGCCTTTTTTTATAATGTTAATGGCGGGAATCAAATATAAATTATCCTTAAATCCGGCATTAAGGGCGACGGCCATTTTTGTCATTGGGATGATGCTGGCTATTTCGCCATATACCATGCGAAACTACAGTCTCACAAAAAAAATTATTCCAGTTAATTTGCAGAGCGGCATGGTGATATGGGGTGGGACTGTGATGAAGCTTCCAGTAGCACCAAATTATTTTCGATGGTGGGATGTTTGGTATGACCAAGGACAAAAAATTGCTCTTGAATCGGTTTCTCTCGGGGTGGGGGCTTTTGATTATAACACTCTGATAAGGCATAATGTTAAACTCGAAGATGCTTTTGGCAAAGAGGCGAAAAGAAATATAATCAAACATCCCGGTATTTATATATACAATTTGATAAATAATTTCAGAACATTCAATCTGGACATAAACTCGGTTTTCATTAAAATTTTTCTTTACGTCCAAACGCCGGGGAATGTTTTCAATAAGGTCTGGCTGAAAACGGGCGACCCGCAGGTTTTTTATCCGGACACGGCCGCCGACCTGTTTACATATTTTATATATTTTCTTGAGATATTCTCATTTGCCGGAATCGTTTATGCCCTGGTTAATAAAGAAGAATTTATGATCGTTCCGGTTTTGACGTATCTTTGTTTTGCAGTGGCGCATTCCATTACATATATGGATGTGATGTATTATTATATCAAAGTCCCTTTTTTGTTTGTTTTCGCCTGGTATTTTATTAACGCATTAAATAAATATGGAGTACGCCTTCCTTTTTTTAAAAAAAGGGTGCGTTTGGGTTATATGGTAAATGGTGTTCTCGCGGTTTGGAGTGTTGTGTTAATAAGTAAAATCATTATCTGGATTTGATGTGCAGCATGACGGGGTTTTTACAAAAATTGAAACTGCAGCTCACTCATCCATTGGTGCGAGGCCTTGATGTGGATGATCCGTTGTCCAATCAGGTTTTCTCTCGCATCATACAGAAAAATGGCTTTTTGCGGCGGATTTACGAGCAGTGGTACGCTGACATCGCGGGTTCGTTGCCGTCGGACATGGATGGTTATGTTCTGGAGCTGGGATCCGGGGCTGGTTTTCTGAATCGTTATGTGCCTCGCTTGATCACTTCTGAGATTCTACCCATCTCCAACGTTGATATGGTGCTGGACGGTCAGCGCATGCCGTTTGCCGATGCTTCACTGCGCGGCATCGTCATGCTGGATGTGCTCCACCATCTGCCACAGGTCCGGCTTTTTTTTGCTGAAGCGGCCCGGTGTGTCAAGCATGGCGGCGTGGTGGTCATGATTGAACCTTGGTGTACAGCCTGGGGCGGATTCGTTTACCGTTACTTGCATCATGAGCCGTATCTACCTCATGTGGAGGACTGGCATTTCCCGCCTGGCGGGCCTTTGTCCGCAGCCAATTCGGCCCTGCCTTGGATGGTATTTCAGCGTGACCGGAAGACGTTTGACCGGGAAATCTCATGTTGGGAAATCATTCGTATTAAGCCGCATACCCCGTTCGCCTATCTGATATCTGGCGGTCTGAGCATGCGGCCCATGGCTCCAGAGCATTGGTTTAATGCATGCCGGAGAATGGAGAAACTGCTTTCACCTTGGATGCGCCATCTGGCCATGTTTGCCACCATCGTCATTCGT
>DAIEHU010000032.1:0-11351 GCA_027353395.1 Desulfobacteraceae bacterium | reverse complement strand
GAATAATCCTATCTTGCACCCCGTGGTTCGATTCATTAAGCGTTATGGTCGCCAACTGGTTCATATCTGGATCGAGGAATTTTTCGGCTGGTTGTTCCGGTCTTTGCCGGGTTTGACCGGCATGGGGTTTAGATGGCTCTTTTACCGGATGCTCTTCAAGAAAATAGATGCGTTTTGTCTTATTTATCCAGGAGTTTATTTCACACATTCCTACGGAATAACCATAGGGCGGTCTTTTTCCATCAATTGTGGCGCACTGATTGATGGAAGGGGCGGGGTGCGCATTGGGGATAGTGTGATGATCGGCCCGAATGTGGTGATTGTGTCATCGGATCATGATATTCGTCATCTTGACGCACCCATGACGACCCAGAACCATATTTTGAATCCTGTGACCATCGGAAATGATGTGTGGATCGGCGCCAATGCCGTGATCAATTCTGGTGTAATCATTGGCAATGGCGCCGTGATCGCGGCAGGGGCGGTGGTGACACAGAATGTGTCAGATTACCAAATTGTTGGCGGCGTTCCGGCTCGAGTGATCGGCGACCGGAGACAACGAAAATTTTAAATGGCTTGATGCGTGTATTTAGTGCTATTAATGTCTAAATTTCAATCAGATGAAAAAGGAGAGCGATGAAGACTTTTAGTTGCATCATATTGGTATTATTATTGATGGTTATTTGCCTCCCTGGGTGCTCAAAGGACAGTGATCAAACGGTGGATGCGCTGAACGCGAAAGCGTTGAAACTGGTGCAGGCCGGACAGAAAGACCAGGCGCTGGCGAAAGCGCAAGCAGCGCTTGAAAAATCGGAAAAGGAAAACGGCGCTGACCATCCGAAGACAGCCGTATGCCTGGAAACCCTGGGACTGGTTTATCAGGCGATGGGGGATGCGGGAAAAGTCGAATCCACTTATCTCCGGGCGTTATCCATCGTCAAGAAGTCCGCCGGACCGGAAAGCGAGGAGGCGGCCAAGGTCATGAACAATCTGGCAAGCCTGTATTATACACAGAAGCAATATACTCTGGCCGCATCCTTTTTTAAGCAGTCCCTGGCCATCGCGGAAAAGAAGATTCCGGCGGATGACCCCAGGCTCGCGGTGCTGCGAAAAAATATCGGCGTGTGCGAGGGTAAACAAAACGGGGATGGGGCCGCCCAGCCGTCTGAAAAGCAAGCGTCTGCCGGAGAAAGCCACGCCACAGGCGGACAAGCGCCAGCGGCGATGAAGAATCCGTCGGTGAACATGGTCCAGGATCTGGTGCCTCAGCAGGTCAAGGATTCCATGATGAAGCAACTGTCTCAGCAGGATATTTTCATCTCTGATCTGGAGCCCCGGCCACCGGTTGTTATTGATAAAAAAGGCGTGGTGTTTCCCTATCATGCCTTGAAAAAGGGCAAAGACACGGAATCGGCCCAGGAGATTATCATTCTGTTCGCCGCGGTTTCAAATCCGGAAAAACCTAATGCGGTGGTGTTCCAGCAATGCCGGCTCATATCCCAGACCAGTTATCAGGCGGCCCTGGAAAAAGGCGGGGTGGGGCAGTTGCAACAAGAAATCCGGGAAGTTTTTAAGAATTTGTATTTATAGGGGTTATTTTATAACCCATCCGCGCCCATTCATGTGCGAGGAGCGGCTTATGCCGCAGATATCGCTTTATATTAAGGAATGATACAATCGTAAAAAGCCGGAAGAAATATTTTTCCGTCATTCCGGCGAAAGCCGGAATCCAGTATATCCGGTCAGTAATAAATTGTCTGGACCCCGGCCTGCGCCGGGGCGATGACTTTTTACGATTGCATCAACCTTTAAAAACGCCAAAGATCAAAACCGGGGAGGCTTTATGCCTTTTTGGGAGGCTTAATGGACTTCGCACCCCGCAGTGAAGAAACAGGCGGTCATTTTGAAAACCCGGTTGCTTGATTTGCTCATTCATGTTCTGCTTCCGTCCGGTCTAATGCTGGCGGGCCTGATCGGATTATCGCATTCCATCGTCTTGGGCGCGCCGGATTCACCGGCCGCCGATTTAAAAAAAACCGTTTATGTCATTTCCTTTTCCGGGGAGGTTGACCCAGGCATGGCCGAATTTGCTGCCAGGGCGCAAAAGGCCGCAGCCAAAGATACGGACGCCCTGGTGGTGATCAATATCGACACCTTCGGCGGCCGGGTGGATTCGGCCCTGGAAATCGTCGACACCCTGCTGAAGATTCCTGAAAATCGATCCATCTCCTTTGTGGAAAAGAAAGCCATATCCGCAGGCGCGCTCATCGCCTTGGCCTGCGGGAAACTGGTGATGTGTCCGGCCGCCACCATCGGCGATTGCGCCCCCATTTCCTATTCCCATGAAGGCGTTGAAATGCTGGGGGAGAAATTCCAGTCGCCCTTGCGGGCGAAGTTCCGGGCGCTTGCCAGGCGCAACGGCTATCCGGAAAAACTGGCGGAAGCCATGGTGTCGCCGGACCGGGAAATATTGAGCGTGGAGAAAGACGGCCATCGGCAATTCATGGATGCCAGGGAATACAATGGCCTCACCGATGCCCAAAAAAGGAAAATCACCGGCAAAAAAACCGTTGTGGAAAAAGGCGCGCTCCTGACCATGGATGCGGCTGAAGCCGTGGCGCTTGGGTTTTCGGAGTTCACCGCCGCAAGCATCGCGGATATGCTCCATCGGATGAAGATTGAGAATTACACATTGATTCCCGTTGATGAGAGCTGGTCGGAGAGCCTGGTCCGGCTGATCGGACGCATCGCGCCGATTCTCATGATGATCGGCCTTGCCGGGCTCTATCTTGAGATGAAAGCGCCGGGGTTCGGGCTGCCGGGCATTGTCGGCGTCAGTTGTCTCGCCATCGTGTTCCTCGGCCAGTACATGGTCGGGCTGGCGGATTATACCGAGCTGCTCATCCTTGTTTCCGGACTTGTGCTGATGGGCTTTGAGGTGTTTGTGCTGCCCGGCTTCGGCATCGCTGGGTTTGCCGGCATTATTTGCATTATGGCGGGCATGGCGCTGACCCTTCAGAATTTTGTGATTCCCGACCCGATGATTCCCTGGGAAGGGGATTTGCTGGCGCATAATCTCACGGTGGTGATTATCGCGTATATCGGGGCGTTTCTGGCGGCTCTTCTTTTCTTGCGGTATGTTTTGCCCCGGTTTTCCATCGGGCGGCAGGGGCCTTTTCTGACGACGGATTTAAGACAGGCCCATGCGGATTCTAGGGATACGGCGAAAGTAAACGCCGGGGATCAGGGGGTGGCGCTTTCCTATCTGCGGCCATCGGGAAAGGCCATCATTCATGACGATTTGTTTGATGTGGTCACGGAAGGGGAATTCATGGAAAAAGATACGCCCATTGTGGTATCGGCGGTAAAGGGCAACCGGATTATCGTATCCAGGGCAACTATATAATAAGGACAAATCATGACCGGCGCATTTATTGTTCCCATTCTTCTGCAATTGGCCGCTGTCGCGGTGCTGATCGCGGAAATCATTGTCCCCACCGGCGGGATTCTGGGGATTATCACCGCGGGTCTGTTCGGATATTCCCTGTACCTGGTGTTTACCGGCATTTCTCAGACGGCTGGCATGATATTTATCGCGGCGGATGTGGCGCTTGTGCCGCTGGTGCTGTTTACGGGCATCAAGCTGCTGGCCATATCTCCGGCCACCTTGAAGACATCGCTTTCAAAAGCGGACGGTTATTCAGCCCAGCATGAAGGCCTTGCAAGCCTTTCGGGACAGACGGGCATGGCGTTTACGGATTTGCGTCCGGCGGGAATCGGGATCATCAGCGGCCAACGGGTGGACGTGGTCACCCGCGGGGAATATTTGGATAAAGGAACTGAGTTTATCGTGCAGACGGTGGAGGGGAACCGGGTGGTGGTGAGAAAAATTTAATCTTGAATCAAGGAGGGTTGAGACATGTTTCCATCTGTTATTGTTATCGTGCTGGTTCTTGCGGGCATTCTGCTGCTGTTTTTTGTGGGCTCCGCGATTTCCCTGTGGGTTCAGGCCCTGGTTTCCGGGGCACGGGTCGGGCTGTTCAATATCGTGTTTATGCGGTTTCGCAAGGTTCCGCCCCGGCTGATCGTGAATTCGAAAATCATGGCCGCCAAGGCGGGTCTTGATATTATCACCACCGATGATCTGGAATCCCATTTTTTGGCCGGCGGGGATGTGATGCGGGTGGTGCAGGCTCTGATCGCCGCGGACAAGGCCAATATCGATCTTAAATTCAACCGGGCCGCAGCCATTGATCTGGCGGGCCGGAACGTGCTGCAAGCGGTTCAGATGAGCGTCAACCCGAAGGTGATTGAAACTCCGCTGGTGGCGGCCATGGCCAAGGACGGCATTCAGTTGCAGGCCATAGCCCGTGTCACGGTCCGGGCCAATATTGACCGGCTGGTGGGCGGCGCGGGCGAGGAAACCATTCTGGCGAGAGTCGGCGAAGGCATCGTCAGCACCATCGGTTCCGCCAACAGCCACAAGGATGTGCTGGAGAATCCGGATAATATTTCCAAGCGCGTTCTGGAAAAAGGGCTGGATGCCGGCACCGCCTTCGAAATCCTGTCCATTGATATCGCGGATGTGGATGTGGGGAAAAACATCGGCGCTCAGTTGGCCACGGACCGGGCCGAGGCGGACAAAAAAATCGCCCAGGCCAAGGCGGAGGAGCGCCGGGCCATGGCGTTCGCCATGGAGCAGGAGATGAAGGCCCGTGTTCAGGAAATGCGGGCCAAGGTGGTGGAAGCCGAAGCAGAGATCCCCATGGCCATGGCGGATGCTTTCAGGAAGGGCAACCTGGGGGTCATGGATTATTTCCGGATGCGCAATATCCAGGCCGACACCCAGATGCGGGACGCCATCGGCGGCGGGAAAGACGCGAAGAATCCGGGGGAAACAACCGAAAAATAGGGTTTGAATTTATAGGTTTATTGAAAGGCTGGCCATGCGCTTCGGTATTATCTTTTTTATTTTTTTTATCATCGTCATTATTTCCAATATTGGCATACAAGTGAAAAAGGCCCGTCCCAAATCCGCCGATGGCGGAACGCCCGATAAAAAACCCGGCTGGAAGGGCGCGCTGGAAATAATTCTGGAGGAAGCCCGCAAACAGATGGAGAACCAGGCTAAGCAAGAATCTTCCGGGGTTCCGGCCAGCCGTCCTTCCGGATGGGAAGGCATCCTGTCAACGCCCGCACCGGATGCCGTCCCTTTGGAGGATATGGCCCGTCCGGAGACGATAAAACCGGAAGCGCCCAAACCGGAGAAATCTCAGAAAACGCTCAGGCAGGCGCCCGTTGTTGAAGAACCGGTAATCGATCGCCCGTTATTTCTGGCCCGAAAAGAGGATGAAGCGGTTGCGGCGGGTCACGAAATGCCGCAAAAATTTTCTCGGGAAGCATTGAGAAGCGCGGTGGTCTGGGCCGAAATCCTGGCTCCGCCCCTGGGGTTGCGGAATATGGAGAAGTATTGACGGGCCCGTAAAAAATCCAACCATGGAATGACAAGGATAAGGCATATGAGAAAAAGTATCCCTCGCGAGGCCGGGGCTTCGGACTATAACCGGGAAATGGCGGACAAGCGCATGGACTTCGTGGAAGAACATAGCGGTGTCACAACCCGCCATGTCAGACAATATTCCTTTGACCCGGCCATCCTTCCTGGAAATATCGAACATTTTTCAGGGATAGCCCAGGTTCCTATAGGCATTGCCGGGCCGCTGCTGGTCAATGGCGAACATGCGAACGGAGAGTTTTTCATTCCCCTTGCCACCACTGAAGGCACCCTGGTCGCCAGCTACAACCGGGGCATGAAAGTGATTCATGAAAGCGGCGGCGTTAAGACCACCATTCTGGATGACGCCATGCAGCGGGCGCCGGTCTTCCATTTTGAAGATGCGCGGAGTGCCCGCGATTTCGGGCTTTGGGTTAACGAACACTTTGCAGAAATAAAAGCGCGGGCTGAAACTACAACCCGTTCGGGAAAGCTCAAAGCCATTGAGCAATACCCGGTTGGGAAGCTGATGTTCCTCCGGTTCAATTTTTACACAGGCGATGCGGCCGGCCAGAATATGGTGGGCAAGGCCACGTTTGTGGCATGTGAATGGATCAAGGCCCATTTTCCCGGCATCCGCCGTTATGTGCTTTCCGGCAATATGGATACGGACAAAAAATCATCCCAGATCAACATACTCAGAACCCGTGGCAAGCGGGTTTCGGCGGAGGTCACGATTCCTGCGGCGCTGATCCGGAAGATTGCCGGGGTTCCGGTGGATATCATGATTCAGCAACGCCAGGTCAGCACTCTGGGAAGCTTTCTGGCCGGGTCCAACAATAACGGTTCCCATTCGGCCAATGGCATCACGGCCCTGTTCATTGCTACGGGACAGGATGTGGCCAATGTGTCGGAATCCTGCGCGGCCCTTGTATATGTGGAAAAAACACCTGAAGACGATTATTATTTTTCCATCACACTGCCATCGCTGATTGTGGGTACCTACGGGGGCGGAACTGGTCTGGCCACCCAAAAGGAATGCCTGGAGCTTCTGGGCTGTTATGGGACGGGGAAGGTCGGCAAATTTACCGAGATCGTCGCCGCTACAGTGCTTTGCGGCGAAATTTCCCTGGCCAGCGCCGTGATGGCCGGGGACTGGGTTTCCAGTCATGACAAATACGGCCGGAACCGGTAGGCCATTTGTTTGACATTGCCTCAATTTAATCGATAATCAGCGCCAGAATCAGCAAGAAAGACAATAATGTCCGAGAAGAAAAATATCGCCCGGGCCGCAGGCGTTCTGGGTTTCACCACCATTGTGTCCCGGATCATGGGAATGGTGAGGGACATGGTGGTATCCCGCCTGTTTGGCGCTGGTTTTGCCACTGATGCGTTCTTTGCCGCTTTCCAGATTCCCAACATGTTGCGCCGTTTTTTTGCGGAAGGTGCGCTGACTTCGGCTTTTGTGCCGATATTCGCCGAATGGTACACCCGGCGGGGGGAAAAAGAAGCCCGCGATCTGGCCAACGCCTGCTTTACATTGCTGACCATGGTCATGGCCGTTGTGACCATCACCGGGATTGTCTTTTCACCGCTCATCATCACCGTCATGTTCCCCGGTTTCCGGGCCGAGCCCGCAAAATACGAGCTGACCGTTTTTTTAAACCGGCTGATGTTTCCCTATATTTTTTTTATCAGCCTGGTCGCCCTGTGCATGGGGATTTTAAATACCATCCGCCATTTTTTCACTCCGGCCATTTCGACGGTATTTCTCAGTCTTTCCATGATCGGTTGCGCCATTTTTTTTCATGCGCGTTTTTCAGTGCCCATCGTGGCGCTGGCCGTTGGCGTGCTTATCGGCGGAACCTTACAGTTGCTGCTGCAATTGCCGATGCTTTATAAGAAGGGGTTCCCCATCCGGTTCCGGTTTGATCCGAAGCATCCGGCGGTGCGCCGCATCGCATTGCTCATGGGGCCTTCGGTGTTCGGTGTCGGCGTGTATTACTTGAATATTACCGTCGGCAACATCCTGGCGTCCCTTCTGCCTCAGGGCAGCATTTCCTATCTCTATTACGCCCAGCGCCTTTTTGAATTTCCCCAGGGTATTTTTACGGTTTCCGTGGCCCAGGCGGTTTTGCCTTCCATGAGCCGTCAGGCGAGCGCCGGAGAAATGGATCAGCTAAAGGAATCCCTGGTATTCGGGCTGAAGCTGGTTCTGTTTATCACCATTCCCGCAACGATTGGCCTCATGGTCTGTTCGATCCCGATTTTCAGCCTGCTGTTCATGGGCGGTGCATTTGATTACGGCAAGGCGGTCAATTCGGCTCAGGCGCTGTTTGCTTATTCCTTCGGGCTTTCCATGGTGGCGATGGTCCGCATCCTGGCGCCGGCGTTCTATTCCTTAAAGGACACCAGAACGCCGGTGGGCATTGCCTTTGTTGCGTTTCTGCTGAACGCTTTGTTCAGCCTGATTCTGATGGGACCGTTCAAGCACGCGGGCCTTGCTTTTGCGTCCAGTCTTTCCGCGCTCTGCAACATGCTGCTGCTGCTGTGGTATCTTCGCCGGAAGATCGGACCTTTTGGCGTAAAAGGTGTCGTCACCACCGGCGTGAAGACGCTGCTGGCCGCTTTGCCGATGGGGGTTGCCGTATATTTGGGAATCGGGCTCGCCGATTGGTCCATGCCGGGCCATAAACTGGTAAAGGCAGGGGTTTTGCTGTCAACCATCGGCGCCGGCGCGGTCATCTTCTTTGCCTTGGCGCACCTGCTCCATTGTGAAGAAGCACGGGAAATCGCCGTGCAGGTCAAAAAACGGCTGAACCGGAATTAAAAAAACTTGAAATCCGTCAACAGGTCAAGGGTCAGGAGGACTTGAGAATCCCGGTAACGCTTTTCCGATTCCAGTGAATAAAAATAGAACCATTTGTGCTTGGCGGAAACAGCCATAAAATCATTCATTTTATAGGAAAGGGCGTTGGTCAGTTCCGCGCGGATCTGCTGATGGGCGAGTTGTATCTGCTTGACGGCGACAAATGTATCGATATCCATCGTATATTTCAGGTTTTTCAAGAATTCATATTTGACATTTACGATGGTTTCAAGACCCGTGAGCAGCGCTTCCTCGGGGTCCTGGGTCTGTTTTTCAAAACCAAGGCCCATCTTTCCCGTGACATATTCCGTTTCCGTCATGACGCCGAAGGTTTCCCGGAACAGCAGGGGCCGGAGATCATTCGCCATTTTGACCACCGTGTCCACCTGTGATTTATGATAGGGCTTGAGATTGGGCGATAGGTTATACGTATAAAAGAACGTGCCCCGGAGCAGGTTCTGAAAATAATTGTCATCCTGGCGGATATAGAAAACATAAGGGGTCAGGATGAATTTATGCATCTGGTTATACACGGTGAAGTCGATCTTATCCTCAATCCCCCATTTCTGATAGGTTTGACCCGGCTTTCCCGGCGGCGTGTCCATGCTGTCATCCCTTGAAACACTGGCGTGGTCATAAAAATTGGAAAGCGTAATATCGGTCAATATCCTGTACCGGTTATCCAGATATCCATAATCACTGCGGCTAATCGCCTGATCATTTTTTAAATCCTCCCGTATGACATCGGGAATGGATTGCCATGAATTGGCGTATTTGATTTCATGGCCCAGGTTTTTGGTGATCCGGTCATATACCGATTGCGGTGAACATACCTTATAAAGCCGTTTGTCCTCGATGGGGTAGCCCTGTATGGTTTTGCCATCGGTTCCGGCGATCACCAGATCGGCCTGATCATGAGCGATCTTTTTGAGTTCGCTTCCCGACAGTTTGTAGGTGAAAATGGGGAATTCGTTATTCACCATTTTCAGAATATCGGAATAGGTGATATCACCGGTGATTTTTCCCGGCGTAATGGTGTTTTTTTCCAGGACAGCCGCTTCCGAGCCAAATCGGTCCCGCAGGAGTTCCGCCACCCGAAGGTCATCAACCGCAACATCAACGGTATTTTGAATGATGTCCGCTCTCCCGTCCCTCGCAAATCGTTCCTTCCAGATGGACAGTCGGTTGGCGAATTCGGCATAGCGGCTGTCGTGTGTTGGGAAGTATGCCGGTTCCCTGAACAACAGGGAATGAACGGCCAGTTTTTCTCCGGCGTCAAGAGCCAGCGTATAGTATCCAGCCGGGTTTGTCAGCGTGATGATGGACCGCCCCGAGCCAATATCCACCCGTTCGGCTTTTGCCGTATACAGCTCGCCGGTTGCGTCTCCGCCGCTGATGCACAGGGAAATATCCGCGTATTTTTCCATCAGAGCAAGATTTTCCGCGTATGACCGGCCGGAGAGCGCCACCAGATAATCCACATGCTGACGTTTTAGCCCGGTGAGGCTGTCCGCCAAGGCCTTGTCAAAATCGCTCACGGTGACATCCAGTATCTTTTTTTCCGCGATGTCCAGAAATCCCTTGTCTGACGTCAGTCCGATAAATGCGAATGTTTTCCCTTTGATCGTCTGGATGAACCAGGGGACGAATACAGGTTTGCCGTTTTTTTCGATATTGGCGGAGAGCAGCCGGGTATGTTTGTTTTTGGCCACAAATTCCAGATTGCTGACCCCGATATTCAAGTCCTGGGAAGACACCAGGGTTGCGGCGCAGTTCAAATGATTCAGGAAATCCATTGTGACCGAGCCGTAGGAAAATCGGGACAGAATGCCTGGATAAAAGGCGTTGCCGAGATCCAGAAGCATATCCGCCGGATTGCTTTTCTGTTCGCGGATCAGGGATTGCGCCATGATCAGCATGGGATCTTCCGTATCCTGGTTCAGTGAAGATGCGTCAAACCGCACGTTGAGATTGGCGGTCAAGAGGAGATGAATTTCAGTGTCCGCGGCTCCCGCATATGCCGGCGTCATGATCAAAAGCCATGACCAGACCGGCAGGAATATCCATTTTGTGTATTTATGGAAAAAGTGTTTCAAGGCCGTTTCAATTGGGTTGTTTGACAGGTTTCGGGTCTGTTGGGGATGGCGCCGCCGACGCCGGAACCGGATCGGGTTTCCGGCTCAACTGGTCGATAATGGATTGTTTTTCCAGAATGGTTTTTTTCAAGTCCTGAAGGGTTGTCAACTGTTCCTGATGCGCCTTTTCCATTTGCTTTATTTTTTCAGTCTGCTCGTCTATGGTTTTTTTCAAAGCAACAGCCTTTTTTAAGTCCTCCTGGCGGCTGGATTCCAGGGCCTTAAAGGCGGTGTCTTTTTCCGTAAATTTTTGATTTAATTCGGAGAGTTGATTCTGAAGATCCTTCTCGCGCGACGCGCATTCGGTTTTGGCGGCGGCCAGCGCCTCGCCGGCGGTTTCTATTTGCGCGTCGAAAGATGCTTTCTGATCTTTGATGATGCCGTTAAGCCTTGCGGTTTCATCCGCCAGTTGTTTTTCCAGCCCGGTGGTTTGTTGCGTCAATTCACTGATTTTACGGCTGCTTTCCTGTTCCGCCTGGGTAAAATTAGTCACCAGAATGTCATAGCTTTCATTTAACCGCACAATTTCTTCGCCCATGCGGGTGGTGTCTTCATCGTATTTGGCGTTTAGGGATTTAATGTCGGCGTTTAATGTGGAAATTGTGTCATCGAGTTCTTTGACGTGAGATTTGTACTGGGCGTTTTCGGTTTTCAGCACCTCGTTTTCGCGCAAGGCAAGCTCCAGGTTTTTTTTCATCACGCGGTTTTCCGCATGGACCTGATCTTTGGCGATAGCCTGATTCTGCCCTAATGGCATCATTGGCATGGACGGCATGGACGCGCAGGCGGCGGCCAGCCACAGGAAGGGTAATATAAATATGTGTTTTTTCATTTGCGGATCTTTATCTCGGTA
>DAIEHU010000329.1 GCA_027353395.1 Desulfobacteraceae bacterium | reverse complement strand
GTCATTATTTTTGAGCACGGCGCGAATGCTTCCGGCATGTATGGCCGCACGTCCGGCGAGTTGTATGATCTGATCCGCGAGGACATCGGCCTTCGCCTTTCCACCATGGATCGCTGGCTGGCCGGAAGGGAAGCGCTTGACCGGAAAACATTTATTGATTGCGTCTCGGCAGGCAAGTATGCGGATTTTATTGCATCGTAAGTTTTTCCCCGGATTGATTACGTCCGTTTGTAAATTTCACGGCGATGACCGATAGCGAGAACCAGGACAACAATATTTGCGTCCTGAATTTCGCATAGCACTCTGTAATCTCCAATTCGATAACGCCAGAAGCCGGAATGATCGCCTTTAAGCGGTTCTCCAAAATGGCGGGGATTTCTGCAGCCATTAATTCGGTCGTTAAGCCAATCGAGGATGCGTTTTTGGACCGATCGGTCCAATTTTAGCAACTGCCGTTCCGCGACATTGCTGATTTCAACTGTCCAGACCAAGTTCTTCTCTCAATTGCTTCAATGTTTTCCGGCTGTTTGTCCCGTTTTTTGCCTGTCTGGCCAATTCCATATCCTCATTGTCCTCCAGATATCGAACAATCGCCTCCCGGACCAGTGCGCTGCGGTTGCTTCCTCGTTTTTTGGCCAGAAGCGCCAGATCCTGCTCAATTTCTTTATCTAACCGAATGGCAAGCATATTTTTTACCTCCTGATGGATTTGTTATACATTGTATAATACTTCTTTAAAGCGTTGTCAATAAAGCTTTAAAGCATTTAAAATGAATTGATCAGATATTTATTTACCGCGCATGTTTTTGTTTTTTTGACATTATTTCAATTATACTTTACATATAAACACATGAAAATCGCCATGATCGGGCCGGCGGCTCCGTTTCGGGGCGGCATCGTCCACTATACCACGCTGTTGTTTATCCATCTGAAAAAACGCCATGATGTGCGCTTTCTATCCTTCAAGCGGCAATATCCCCGATGGCTGTTTCCCGGAAAGACGGACATCGACCCCAGCCGCTCGCCGTTTTCAGCGCCGGGCGTGGAAAGGATTCTGGATTCCTTAAATCCGCTGACGTGGATCGCCACGGCCCGAAGGATCATTCAAGGCCGGCGCGATCTTTTGATTATCCCCTGGTGGGTGCCGTTTTGGGCGCCGCAGTTTTTGACGATACTCAGTCTTGTGAAGCTTCGTTCCAATACGAAAATTCTGTTTATCTGTCATAATGTGGTGGCCCATGAATCAGGAAGCATCGACCGGTTTTTGACCCGGATGGTTTTGCAATATGGGGATTTTTTTATGGTTCATTCAAAGGAAGATGAAGAAAATCTCCGGGGCATGCTTCCGGAAGCCGTCATCCGCCGCCAATTTCATCCCACTTATGATATCTTCAATTCAGAGGCGGTGGCGCCGGAAGCCTGTCGCAAATTTTTGGATGTGAAATCTCCGGTGATTCTGTTTTTCGGATTTGTCCGGGAATATAAGGGCTTGAAATATTTGCTGTCCGCCATGCCCGCGATTCTGGCTGGGATTCCGGCTCCGGTGACCCTGCTGGTGGTGGGCGAATTCTGGAAGGACAAGAATGTTTACCTGCAAATGATCGAGGATTTGGGTATTGGCGCGCATGTGAGGATCGTGGACGAGTATGTACCCAATGAGGATGTGGGCCGGTATTTTAACGCGGCGGATCTGGTGGTGCAGCCTTATGTATCGGCTACCGGCAGCGGAGTGGCGCAAATGGCCTTTGGGTTTCATAAACCGGTGGTGGCCACCGCGGTGGGCAGCCTGCCGGAAATCGTGGAGCATGGGGAAACGGGTTTTCTGGTTCCTCCGGCTGATTCCGCAGCCATTGCAACCGCAGTGATCCGGTTTTTTAAGGAAAACCAGGCCGCTGTTTTTACAAAAAATATCCGGGTCCGTCAAGGCCGGTTTTCCTGGGCTCATCTGGTAGATGGTCTGGAAAATCTGGCTTTCCGGTCTTGAAGCGGCATAAAAATTTATTGAAATCCATGGCGGCGAGGGATATCTCAACTCGCTGAGGAATTCATAAAAACAGCGGTAAAAGACCTCAGATTGGCATTGATTATGGTTTTGGCCATTTATTATACCGGGAAAGAATTTCCTCTGAACCCTCTGTTAATGCAAATTAAACCATCGGTCGCGCTCCTACGCGGCAATTATAGAGAAACAAAGGAGAAACAATGGGAAAAACAGTCGCTGAAAAAATTTTTGACGCGCATTTTGTGGATAATCCCTTTGGGGATATCCACGTCATCCGGCTGGACGCGGTGTTCTGCCATGAAATCACCACGCCGGTGGCCATCAATGATCTGGTGAGCCGGGGCAAGGACCGGGTGTTTGACCCGGCGAAAATCAAAGTTGTGATTGACCATGTGACACCGGCCAAGGATTCCAAGACCGCGTTGCAGGGTAAAATCCTCCGGGACTGGTCCCGGCGCAGTCAGATCCGGGATTTTTTTGACATCGGCAGAAATGGGGTGTGCCATGCCATTTTTCCGGAAAAAGGCTTTGTGCGGCCGGGATATACGATCATCATGGGCGACTCCCATACCTGCACCCACGGCGCGTTCGGCGCGTTTGCGGCGGGAGTGGGCACCACGGACCTGGAAGTGGGCATCTTGAAAGGCGTGTGCGCGTTTCAATATCCCAAAACCATCCGGATTGACATCACGGGCCATCTGCGACCCGGCGTTTACGCCAAGGATGTGATTCTTTCCATCATCGGACGCCTGGGCGTGAACGGCGCCACCAACAAGGTCATTGAATTTGCGGGCCCGGTGGCGGCGGA
>DAIEHU010000328.1 GCA_027353395.1 Desulfobacteraceae bacterium | reverse complement strand
TACAGACCACGATCCCAATGCGTGCACGGATGAAATCGTCATTAAGGCCATCACCCGGTTTAAAGGAAGAAGCCTGCCCATCGAAATCCCGCAAATCGTCAATCCCGGCGTTCATGGATTTTCATACGAATACATCAACTATATGTTGGGCGGCAGTTTCCGGGGCAGCTATACCCCGCTCAATGAAAATATCATCAACGGCCGCATTCGCGGGGTTGCCGGCGTGGTGGGCTGCACCAACCCAAGGGTAAAGCAGGACTATGTGCATGTGGAACTGGTGAGGGAACTCATTAAAAACGATGTGCTGGTGCTTCTCACCGGGTGCGCACAGATTGCGATGGCCAAAGCCGGTCTGTGTACCCCCGAAGCGGCATGCCTGGCGGGTCCGGGGCTTTCCGAAGTCTGCGAAACCGTTGGAATGCCGCCGGTGCTGGGATTAGGCTCCTGCGTGGATAACAGCCGGATTCTGATTGCAGCGGCCGAAATGGTTAAAACCGGTGGGCTTGGCAACAGCATCGCCGACCTTCCCGCAGCCGGCGCGGCGCCGGAATGGATGAGCGAAAAAGCCATCGCCATCGGCCAGTATTTTGTCGCATCCGGCGTATACACGGTATTTGGCGTCACATTTCCGATTGTGGAAAATACCAAATTCCAGAAACTGCTGTTTGATGGACTGGAACAGCAGGGGTTGGGGAAATGGGGATATGCGCCAGATCCGCATGAAATGGCGAAACTGATGATCGCCCATATCGATAAAAAGCGCAAAGCCTTAGGCATTGACAAGTCAAGGGCGCGCGTTCTGGTGGACATGGCGGACCGGAGACAAATCGATGCCGCGTAATATCGAATCCGCGACAATTATCTATTAATCCTGGAGATCAGCCGGTCGCAGCAGCAAGGGGGGAACCACTTTCCCCCCTTTTTTACCGGCATTTTTTTGACGAAACCACCGGCAGCATGTTATCTTGGAATCAAGAAACCATTTTATGACAAGGAACCTGTCATGGGAACCAGCCATTTGATCATGGGAACCGCAACGGATTACATCACCGGCCAAACCGTGCCGGACACCCACGACGAACGCATCCTCCAGGCCATCTCCCGGTTTCTGGTTGAAGAAAAGCATTTTGCAAAAAATGAAATATCCACGAGGGAAAAACTGGTTCTGACGGTGGATGGGAAAACCGGGACGGTCACGGTCAATTTTGTGATTCGTATCAGCGACAGGGCTTTCGCCCTGGTTATGTATGGCCCGGGCTCCATTGTGACCCGGCAGCGCCCGGCTCTGGCCGCAGCCCGGCTCATCAGCCCGCAAGTCATACCTGTATCTGTGATCACCAATGGCGATGACGCGCTGGTCATGGATTCGGTTTCCGGACAGGTCATTGGCAAAGGCATGGAAAGCCTGCCATCCAGGGACGAAGCGATTCTGAAACTCAACAATTTTCAACCTGTATCAATTTCGGCGGATCGCAGGGAAAAGGAACAGCGGATCCTGTTCGCCATGGAAGTGCTGACCGAACAGGAATGCATTGATTTCACTTGCCGGGTGTAAAGGATTTGGCATGAATGTATCCCAAAACCAAACGATGGTTGTCTATAAAAACGGCGAGCGTCTTACATCGGAAAGCGCTTTGATCGTCGAGGAGCCATTGTCCATCCGCATTGAGGGCCAGCCCTATGCCGTGGTCATGCGGACGCCTGGCGATGAAATCGCCCATGCCGCGGGATTCTGCCTGGCCGAGGGGCTGATAGAATCACCGGAACATATCGTAACCATTGGATTTTGCAGTGAAGCGAGCGCCAATGTGGCCACCGTCACCCTGACCGGGGAACAAAAGAAAAAGGTAACGGATCTTCTGGCGCGCAAGGGATTTGTCAGCCAGACCAGTTGCGGCATCTGCGGCAAGGAACTGGTGAAAGACCTTCACCAGTTCACAATCCCGGTTCAAACAACCCTGCATCTTGCGGTGGATGAGGCACTCCGGTGCGCGGACCGGCTGCCGGACTGTCAGCCGGTTCACAAACAAACCCGAAGCGCCCACGCCGCCATGATTTTTGATAAAAATTCCGTTCTTCTGGCCGCCGCCGAAGATGTGGGCCGTCATAACGCCCTGGACAAAACCATTGGAAAAATACTGATGGACGGCCGGATCAAAACCGCAGCCTTTGGCGTCATGTCCTCCCGCCTGAGCTATGAACTGATTCAAAAAGCAGCCCGCGCCGGGCTGGAACTTATGATTGGCGTGTCCAGGCCAACATCTCTGGCCGTGGACCTTGCCCGCTCGGTCAATATGACCCTGGCCTGCGCCAGAGGTAACGAATTGATGGTGTTTTGCGGTGAAGAACGGCTGACGGCCTCTAATTTGAATACCAAGGGATGAGGCAATGCCCTTTATTGAAATCAAAGGATTTCCCGGCAAAGTTTACGTTCCGGAACAACGCCCATGCGCTGTCAAAAAAAATCCCTGCCGGGACTGCTTTGCCTGCCAGAGGTGCGCGGATATCCGTTGCCAGGCGTGTTTAAACAGCAGGGTGTCGGATGCTATGAATGGGGAAATACCAGTACCAATGGACGGCTCGAAAACCGCCTCGTCCGCAGCCATGCCTGGGCTGGCGGGCAACAGGAAACCAAAAAACCATTAGAAGGGAACCGTCCCGGCAGGTCATCTGCAGGATGGGCTCACCGCCAAGCGCCTCGATGGGTGTTTCCTTTCCCGACAAATATGTTTACAGATATGTTTCCAAACCCGTCCGGTTGTTATACTGATTCCAATCCGCATTCAAGCGGCATCTGCGTTGGCTGCGTCGTCGGCTCCTCAACTTACAAACAGTAAGCCTGCGTCGCCTTCTTCTTGCCGCCTTG
>DAIEHU010000327.1 GCA_027353395.1 Desulfobacteraceae bacterium | reverse complement strand
GCTCCGCATTGGTTTTATCTCCAAAACATCCCGCCTGTACGGTAAAATCTCCGGTAAAATACTGGTTTTCTCTTGCTTTTCCTTTTAATCGGCCAATGACGTCCTCATCTTTGCCCAGAGCAACGATTTCCACCGGTGCTGTTCCCTTTGGAACCATATCGATTTCCTGAGCCGCGCTATATGACAAATCGATAATCCGGTCACGGCAATAAGGCCCCCGGTCGTTCACCCGGACAATGGTGGTTTTGTTGTTTTCCTTATTGGTCACGGCCAGCATCGTGCCAAACGGCAATGTTTTGTGGGCCGCCGTCATCGCATACATACTGTATATTTCACAATTGGCGGTTTTTTCGCCATGAAACGGATCCCCATACCAGGATGCGACGCCCTCCTGCCGGAACCCTTCCACGCTGTCAAGGGGATGATATATCTGCCCATCCACTTCATAGGCGATTTTGTCCACAGCAGGCGGCGGCAAGGGCTTTTTCGTTGCGCAGCCGGAGACCAGCGCCAAGGTCAGCAACAAGATAAAACCAATTGTTTTCATGGTCAATATGCAATCCTTCAGTTGTTCAAGGCGATTTTCAGCACATCCTTCATATTATCCACAAAATGGAATTTTATGGCTGTTTTGACATTTTTTGGGACGTCGATCAAGTCTTTTTCGCATAATTTCGGAAGGATAATGGTTTTAATGCCGGACCGGTGAGCAGCCAGCACCTTTTCCTTGACGCCGCCCACCGGCAGCACCTGGCCCCTTAATGTGATTTCCCCGGTCATGGCCAGATCCTTGTGGGCGGTCTGGCCGGTTATGACGGAAACGATAGCGGTCAGCATGGTCACGCCTGCGGACGGGCCGTCCTTGGGCGTGGCTCCGGCGGGCACATGAATGTGGATATCATGTTTTTGAAAAAAATCATCCGCCACGCCGATGGATTTGGCGTTGGATCGCACGTAGCTCAAGGCGGCTGTAGCCGATTCCTTCATCACATCCCCGAGCTGGCCGGTTAAGGTTAATTTTCCGTTTCCCTGCATGGCCGTGGCCTCAATAAACAGGATGTCGCCACCAGCCTCTGTCCATGCAAGCCCCATCACCACGCCGGGGGTGGACACCCGCCGTTTCATGTCATTGGTGATGCGCATCGCGCCCAGAAATCTGGATAGGTTTTTGGTGGATATCTCCAACGATTCCTTTTCTTCTTTGGCGATGCTGGCGGCCACTCCCCGGCAGACATTGCCGATTTCCCGTTCCAGATTTCGCAGGCCCGCTTCCAGCGTGTAGCCAGTGATGATCTGGCGAATCGCGCCTTTGGTAAAGGATATCTGTTCTTTTTTCAGCCCGTTGGTCTCCCGCTGCCGGGGGATGAGATACCGGATAGCGATTTTTAGCTTTTCATCCAGCGTGTAGCCGGACAGGCGCAGCACCTCCATCCGGTCCCGGAGGGCCGGCGGGATGGTGTCCAGCACATTGGCGGTGGTGATGAACAGCACCTTGGAGAGATCAAACGGCACGTCCAGATAGTGGTCTTCAAAAGAGAAATTTTGCTCCGGATCCAGCACTTCCAGCAGGGCGGAAGAAGGATCGCCGCGAAAATCAGAGCCCACCTTGTCGATTTCGTCCAGCATGAATACCGGGTTGTTGGTGGCCGCCCGGCGGATGCCCTGAATAATGCGGCCGGGCAGGGCGCCCACATAGGTGCGCCGGTGGCCCCGGATTTCCGCCTCGTCCCGGATGCCGCCCAAGGCGATCCGGATAAAGTTCCGTCCCAGTGCGTTGGCAATGGAATGGCCTAAAGATGTTTTTCCGACTCCAGGCGGGCCGACCAGGCAAAGGATTGGGCCTTTGATATTCGGATTCAATTTCCGGACCGCCAGGTATTCGAGGATGCGTTTTTTTGCTTTATCCAGGCCAAAATGATCGGCGTCCAGCATTTTCTGGGCCTTAATTAAATCCAGATTGTCCGTCGATCCTTCATTCCAGGGGAGCTGGGTGATCCAGTCCAGGTACGTGAGCGCAACTGAATATTCGGCGGATGACGGATGCATCCGGGACAAACGGTTCAGCTCCCGTTCAGCTTCCTTGGCCGCGACTTCGGGCAGGCTTTTTTCTTTTATTTTGGCCCGGTATTCATCCAGTTCCACCCGGCTTTCATCCGTATCCCCAAGTTCTTCACGGATGGCTTTAAGCTGCTGGCGCAGATAGTATTCCCGTTGCTGCTTGTCCATGTCGCCCTTGACCTGGGTTTGGATTTTCTGTCCCATTTCAAGGATTTCGAGCTGGTAGTTGACCATGCGGGTGATCTTGTTCAGGCGCTCCCGGACGTCCAGGGTTTCCAGAATATCCTGCTTTTCCTGGGTTGTGGTGTTGATGGTGGACGTGATCAGGTCCGCCAGGGTGTCGGGTTCATCCAGGGATTTGGCCATGGCCGCGATTTCCGGCGGCAGGCCGGTGGATAGTTCCACGATGCGCTGGTATTGATTGATCAGATTCGCCATCAACGCCTCGATTTCCTTATTTTTTTTCCATAAAATATCCATATTTTCAACCCGGGCGCGCAAGTAAGGGGTATCGGCAGTGTATTCGGCGATTTTGAACCGCCCTATCCCCTGAAGAAGGATCTGGGCTTTGTCTTCATCCACCTTTGCCATTTTCAGGATCACGGCGCTTGACCCGATGGTGTAAAGATCATCGGGCGCATACTGATTTTTGGGTTCATTGATTTTTGAAGTGACGGTGCCGATAAGACGGTTTTTGGACATGGCTTCGTCGATGAGCTGGATGGATTCCTTTTGCAGGACAATCAGCGGCAGCACCATTTTGGGAAACATCACCACATCAAAAAGCGGAAGAATCGGCAGATTGTCCGGTATTTT
>DAIEHU010000326.1 GCA_027353395.1 Desulfobacteraceae bacterium | reverse complement strand
GACGAAAGGACATAAGGACCTGGGTCCGCCTTCTCGACCTCGACGAGAAGCGGGTCGTCCCGAAAATCCCCTGACCGGCAAGGTTTTCTTTCACCGATAGGCCCGGACCCGGGTCGATATCGCGATCTCCCCTGCGGATTTGACCGATTCAAAGGCATTCATCACCAGATTCATCAATACTTTGCGGATATGCACGGGCGAACAACGGATATTGTAAAGATGGGGCTCCAGGGATTTTTCAATAAAAATATCCGGACGGGTTTCCAGCATTTCCAGATGTTCGAAGGAATTCAGGTAGGCTGAAATAATTTCATTGATATTGGCGATTTCTTTTCTGGAAGCCACGCCTCTTGCGATGGTCAACAAATCCGAGACAATGGCCGCAGCCCGCAGCCCGCCCTCCTTGATTCGCTCCACGGACCGTCTGAAATTATCCGGGAAAAGCGGGTTCATGAGCAAGAGTTCCGGATAACTGATGACCGAAGACAGCAGATTGTTTAAATCGTGCGCCACGCCGCCGGCCATAAGTCCCATCGCTTCCATTTTTTTGGAGCGGTTCCGCTTTTCCTGCATTTCCAGTTTTTCCTGTTCCGTCTGCCGGCGTTTTGAGATATCCCTGGCCATATAAAGAATCAATTGCGCTCCGCCGGAATGAATCAGGCTTAAGCTCACTTCAACCGGGAAAAGACTGCCGTTCTTCCGGCGATGCCGGGTCTCAAAAACGATATTCGATCCTTGTTTCAGTTCTTCCAGATGCCTGGCCGTTTCTTCATCATCGGCAATATCAATTGCACGAAGCGCCAGCATTTCGGATTTTTCATATCCCAGCCGCAGACAGGCGGCGGGGTTTACATCCCTGATGCATCCGTCAAAATCACAAACACAGATAGCGTCTTCCGCCTGATCAAACAGCGCCCGGAACCGCTGTTCGCTTTCCCGCAAGGCGATTTCTGTTTCTTTTTGCCGGGAGACATCCCGAAACATGAGGACCAGGTGGTTCTTTTGGGGGCTGTAGGCGCTGACGCTATAATGTTTTTGAGTACCTTGGTGATACATTTCAAACCGGAGCGGTTTGCCTTTCTGAATGGTGATATTGAGCGTGTCAAACCAGGATTTCTGGGTTCCGGGAAGTATTTCCAAAACGGTCCTGCCGATCGCCCTGTCTCGAATGAGGCCGGTATACAATTGATACACGGTGTTCATGTCAATATAGCGCGCATCGCACAGATTTCCGGCGTCATCACATATGGCTTCAAAATAAGCGATGCCGTTGGGCATGCGTTCAAACAACAGCCGGTATTTTCCCTCACTCTCTTTTAATGCGTTTTCCGCCAGTTTCCGGGCCGTGATGTCCCGGGTCATCTCTGAAAATCCCTTAATTTCATCTTGTTCGATGATGGGGCAATAGGATAATTCAAAATACCGGATATCGCCATTCCCAAAATTATAAGAGAGTTCTTCACGGAAAGTTTCACCGCCAAGCACCCGGTCCCGCTGTTTATTCAACCACGCGACCATCGTCTTATCCGCCAGCAGGGACCGGGTTTGTATCCCGGGTTTCACATCCACACCCAGAGACATTTTGATAATCCGCGCATAAGCGGAATTCCACATCACGGGCTTCGCCTCATGATCGCTGATCAGAATATAATCGTCGGAATTTTCAAATAAGGATTTGTAATTTGAAAGGATTTTTTGCAGACTGGCTTCCGCCTCCCGGCTTTCCGCCAGTTCTTTTTCCAGCATCGCTAACTTTTTCAACAGTGCGTCAGCGGACAATTGCTGCGACATACAGCCTCCTTGCGCCGAACCTGATTGATTCGCCGGACCATCACAGGGATAAAATAAAATCCATATAAATTTGCGCGGTTTGTTCAGGCGCTTCTATCATGGCCGCATGCCCGATGCCTTCCATGAGCATTTTTCGGGAATGAGGGATGCACCGTTGAAAAACCGATGCATTGTTCACATGAATAATGCGATCGTTTGTTCCCCACAGAATAAGGGTTGGGGCCGTGATTTTTTTGATTTCCTCCAGAAAAACATATCTGTGGGGGCCATGCAGTTGTGAAAAAATTTTTTCATTGACGGGCCTGTTGGCCACATATTTTTCCGCCATCACGCCGGCAACGGGCCAGGGAATATAAGGTTTTTCTTCAAGGGCGAAATCCATGAGATGATCAAAGTCATCCCGGGATTTCGCAATAAGGGGGTTTTCCCCTTTTGCAAGAAGATGCATCAGTTCGCTGTCATACTGATAGATACCCGCTGGATCAATCAGAAACAGTGATTCCACCTGTCCTGGATACTTCGCCGCGTAAAGACATGCGATCGCACCGCCCATGGAATTGCCCGCCAGATGGAACGTATCGATTTTTAATAGCGATAAAAGATCATGGACATACCCCACCTGATCATCCAGGTCATAGCTGAGATTCAAATTCTTGACACTATCGCCGTGGCCGGGCAGGTCCATGGCCACCACATGAAAGCCGTCCGTTAAATACCGGGAAAATCGCACCCAGCTTTCCTTATTCGCCGCAAATCCGTGAATCAGCACAATGGTGGGTTTTGCCGGATCCCGCTCACTTTCCAGAACGCTGATGGATTTGCCGTTCACATTCAGCGTTTTCAGTGCAAGCCCCGCTTTGGCGCGTTCACTTGCCATCATATTGTCATACAGGTTGTACTTGAAGTCAGCGCACGCCGTCAACAAAAGGAGGGACAGGAGGAGAAGCCAGTGAATCAATCGGGACGGCATAAAGGATGAGGTCATGGATTTTTCCCTTTTATAAGATAAGAGCGGCCGGGTTACCGGTTTTTCGACTGGAAAGCACACCGGTCAGTTAGATGTTTGACAATTTGTTCCGCCACCG
>DAIEHU010000325.1 GCA_027353395.1 Desulfobacteraceae bacterium | reverse complement strand
GCCGAACACGTGCATCCGGTGTATCTCCGGAACCATTGTCACATCGGCGCTTGTTGTATATTTCAGGGCCAGCGGGTTTTTGACTTCCGCCTTCAGATCGACAAGGGCGTTCATCAGCGGCATGGGATCATATCCCGTAAAATAACTGGCTGAAACATCCCACCCGCCGGTATACTTGGAAATCCGGGCGCCCAATTCCGAATTCCCGGCTGTTCCGGGGGGCAGGCCGATATCCTGATAAGCCGTGCTGACGGGAATATCGCCGACCAACGCCCCGGTGTGAATGACATCTGGCGGTTTTAAGACGCTGGGGAACCACCTTTCACCCGGCTGGGGAAGGCGGTAAGGGACATATGCAGGGATCCATCCGATTTCAATGTTGGCAATGTCCGAATAGCCGTTTACCTTCAGTGACGGTACGCCGATCTTGCGTTCAATCTCATCATTGGTGCCGCCTTCCGAAAAATCTTCGGTGTTCAGGTTGTCCGTGGGGTTAATTTCATCAAGCCTTCCCCAGGCGAATTTTTGAACTCCGAACCGGCCGTCCACCTTACCCGCGTAAAAATCCACATACGCCTCATCAATGTTCACATACGGGTTTTTGTCCTGGTAGATTCGGTCGAACTGTTTAAACAGCTTATCATTCCGCGGATCGATGACCTTCCCGTCATTTTCGGCCTGAAGCAGGATTTTTGAAGAAAGCCACGAGGAATAGCCGCCTTTTGCCTCAAGCCCTAATATGCTGGACGGGTTTTCCTCGGGGGAGTCCTTGTCAAACGCATAGATCGCCTGTTCCTCAAGATATCCCGTGAAGGTGATTTTGCCGTTTTCACCCGCATATTGAAAGGCTGCCGCCGGTGATATCCAGGCGGCTCCAATAAACAGCAGCAGGACGAATCGAATGCCCATCGCCGGTCAGTTCCCTCTGGTCATATATCTTTCGGTAAAAATATCATCGCTTAATCCCGAGTCGTATACGATGTTGCTTAAATCCAGCACCGTCGCTCTTTTGTTCTGAACATTATGAATTTCAACATGGGTGGGCGTGTTGATCCCCTTGATGTTCTCCACTTTTTCAAATAACCCTTGCTTCAGGTATTCGCCTTTGGTGTCATGGAAATCCGCCTTTGCCGGTATAAAATTGCCCTTGCGGATCCAGACGATGATTTTATCGTAGAATTCCACTTTCTTCGGTATGGCCTGGATCACATAGCAGGCCTCGCCGCCGACATTTTCTTCTTTCAAAAGGGTGTACGTGTACTCGTCAATATTGTGGCTTCCCATGTCAAAAAAGGTCAGCTCGGTTCCCATGAAATTTTCCCCCTTGCCACTGGCGCTGATCTGCCTGACCCGCTGCAGGGCCGGAAGATAAAGCCATTGCTTGTCCTGCTTGTTTTCATCGGTCCATACCAGAAAACTGGTTCCTTTCACATCCGCCGGAGAATTAAAAAAGACAATCGATTTTGCTTTATTGTTTCCATATCGTTTCACCTGGACGCTTACAGACCGCTCCCTTTTTTCTCCTTTGTCATTGACCAGGGTCATGAGCATGTCCATCTTGCTGTTTTTTGCCTGATCCAGCAGGCCGTTTGACTTCTTGATGATCTGATCGGCGGTCATTCCTTCCGAATAAAGCGGTGTCACATGTGATAAAGATAGCGCGACAGCGATGAACAAGAAAAAAACAAGGCATGTGTTTTTCATAATTTATCCTCCGTTTG
The DNA here is from genome assembly GCA_027353395.1 of Desulfobacteraceae bacterium. GTDB lineage: Bacteria > Desulfobacterota > Desulfobacteria > Desulfobacterales > Desulfosalsimonadaceae > SURF-3. The sequence continues at coordinate 1,155 of DAIEHU010000325.1, read as the reverse complement.
ATGAATTGTCCGTTTGATGAATTGCCCGCATATGACGCCGCCGGTAATGGCTGAAGGTTGATCGCAATCCGCATCAGTTATAAATTTTCGCATGAATACGGGTTTAATTTTCAGCACCAGGGCGGGTACGATGGTCAGGGATGCCAGGCTGCTGACCAGCATGGTCAGCGGAACCAGAGTCCCCAGATATATATGCGCCAAAAATCCGGAAAGGCAGACGCAAAGATATCCCAAGGCGATTGCTGAGGCGACGAACAACACCGCTTTGCCGGAGCTCATTTCCGCCACAGCCAAAGCTTGCTCCCAGCTTAACCCCTTGGCCAGTTCCTCCCTGAACCGGAACAGAAAATAGATGACATAGTCCGCTCCCATGCCCATGGCCATAGCGGAAATGGTGGCGGTGGCGATATTCAGCCAGATTCCGCAAATTCCCATCACCGCTAAATTTAATAAGACCGACAGCACCAATGGCAGAAGCACCAGCAACCCGCCGAAAAAAGAAAAAAAGACCAAAGAAGATATCAGAAAAATAATCCCCCCTACCTGCAGGATATTCTTTTGTTTGCCGTTGATAATCACTTCGCTGAGGGCCGCCTGATAGGTAATCCCTCCGCCTGAGTGGAATTGCAAAGGGCTGTTGGCAAGTTTAGAATGGATATAATTATCTATGCTGGATAATATGTGCTTAATATCCATATACATATCACTTTTATTATACACATTGATTACCCCCCTTTGATAATTGAAATCCACCAGCCGGTCAAAATCCCCCGGATCCCCTGACATGGAATATAAAAGCAGATACTGGGCGATCAGTTCCCGGCTATCCGGCACCCGGTAATAACCGGGATTATCTTCGTGCATGGCCTGGTTCATCTTTTTAAGCATGTCCACCAATGAAAAGGTCTTCCCCACGTTCGGCAGGGTCTGGATATATTGCTGGAGTTTTTCAATATCGCGCAGAGCTTGCGGGTCTTTTAACGCATCAGGATTTTTGCCTTCAGCAAGCACCTGCACCAAAAAAACGCCGGCCATTTTTTTATTTAACGACCGGATATCCTGGTTAATTCTGCTGTTGTGGAAAAAATAATGGGTCAATGCGTCGTTGGTCCTTACCCGCGAGGCGCCGATGACGGCAATCACAAGAAGCAATAC
>DAIEHU010000324.1 GCA_027353395.1 Desulfobacteraceae bacterium | reverse complement strand
CCCTCCAGTTCATCGAGGCTCGGAAAGCGCCGGGCGAGGACGCGGGCCTGTTCGTGTATGGCGCTGAAAAAACGCTGGAAACCGTCAAACTTGCCAAGATGAACATCGCCGTCAACGGACTCCGGGGCGATATCCGGCAGGCCAACACCTATTATGAGGACGCGCACGACAGTTTCGGCCGGTTCGATTATGTACTCACCAATCCGCCGTTTAATGTGGATGACGTGAACCTGTCCAGAGTGGAAGGCGACCGGCGCTTCAACACCTACGGCATCCCCCGCAACAAGGGCAAGGCCAAGGACAAGGGCGCGGTCACGGTGCCCAACGCCAATTACCTCTGGATCAATCTGTTTGCCACATCCCTAAAACCCAAAGGTCGGGCCGCTCTGGTCATGGCCAATTCCGCGTCCGACGCCCGGCACTCCGAGGCGGATATCCGCAAGGTTCTCATTGAAAACAACCTGATTTACGCCATGCTCACCCTGCCGTCCAATATGTTCTATACGGTGACGCTTCCGGCAACCCTCTGGTTTTTCGACAAAGACAAAAAAGACGACCGTATCCTGTTTATCGACGCCCGCAATATTTTCACACAGATTGACCGGGCCCACCGGGAGTTTTCCAGAGAACAGATCCAAAACATCGCCGTCATCAGCCGCCTGCACCGGGGCGACCGCCGGGCGTTTACCGGTCTTGTTGAAGGTTATTTCGAGGATGGATTCGTCCGGCTGCTGGAACACCGGCCCCAACTGGCAACGGTGGCCGAAAGGGTTGTGGCGTTTCTGAAAGCGCACAACGGGCAGGGCATTCCCGATTTTGCGCCGGTGCTGAGAGATGTGGACAAATTGCTGTGGGAATATACCGCTTACCGGGAATCGGTATATGGGGCTGCCCCCGATATGAATATTGATATTGTCAATGCCGCCCAGCGCCAACTGGCCGAAACCGTGGCCCCCTTTTTCGCCTTTTTCCATGAACTCTTAAAGGAAGTGGACCGGAAAGTCCGGCATATTGAAAAAGAACAGAGCAAAAACAAAGACTTGAAAACCATCAAGACGGAACTGGAAGCCCTGCACCAGGAAGCAAAAGCCACGGAGTATTTTTTCACGCATGTCAGTTGGCTCCAGGAACGGTTTCCGGAAGCCAAATATGAGGATGTCACCGGCCTGTGCAAGCTGGCGGGCATGGATGAGGTGAAGGAGCAGGAATATTCCCTGAACCCCGGCCGGTATGTGGGCGTGGTGATCGAGGAAGACGGCAAAACCGATGAGGAATTTGTTGAGGAGATGCTGGCCTTGAATGCCGAACTGGAAAAGCTCAATGCCGAAGCGCGGGATTTGGAAGCAGTTATCGGGAAAAATATCCGGTTGATTGCGGGGGAAGAATGAAGGGGTGTAGCTGGGTAATTGTAAAGCTATCCTCTTTGGCTGCGAATAAAAAAGGAGCTATTGTTGGTGGTCCGTTCGGATCGGATTTGGTTTCTAAAGACTATGTTGAAACGGGAGTTCCAGTTGTTCGAGGGACGAATTTACCAAAAAGTTCGAGATTTTCATTGGAAAACTTGGTTTTTGTAACAGAAGGAAAAGCTGATCGACTTCATTTGAATTGCGCAGTACCTGGCGACGTGGTGTTTACCCAAAGAGGGACTTTGGGGCAAGTTGGAATGATCCCGTTTGGTACGCCATATTCTCGTTTTTTAATTTCACAAAGCCAAATGAAAATTTCTGTTGATCCTCAAAAAGCAGATTCAATCTTTTTGTACTTTTATTTTCGTCTACCCAGCATTGTCTCATATGTGGAAAATCACGCCTTACAATCGGGTGTGCCACATATTAATTTGGGCATTTTAAAGCAGTTTGATATTCATCTTCCGCCGCTCCCCATCCAGCGCAAAATCGCGGCCATCCTTTCCGCCTATGACGACCTGATAGAAAACAACAACCGCCGCATCAGCATTCTGGAAAAAATGGCCGAGGAGCTTTACCGCGAGTGGTTCGTTCGCCTGCGCTTTCCCGGCCATGGAAAAGTGAAAATCGTCAAAGGCGTGCCGGAAGGGTGGACGGTGAAAAGAATCGGGGATTTGGTTGTTGCGACTATGGGCCAAAGCCCATCATCCGAATTTTATAATCAAAATGGCATCGGTTTGCCATTCAATCAAGGCGTTGGAACTTACGGAAGCCGATTCCCTAAAAAAGAAGTTTATTGTGATACGAAGGGAAGAATTGCTGAACAAGGCGACATTTTGATCAGTGTTCGGGCACCTGTTGGACGGCTTAACATTGCTGACTGTAAAATGATAATTGGCCGTGGCTTAGCATCTCTAAGACACAAAAATGGATTAAATTCATATCTTTACTATCTCTTAAAACAGATTTTTTCTTCAGAAGATATTATCGGAAATGGAGCCATATTTAATTCCGTCACAAAAGATGAATTACTTGGATCCAAACTGTTGGCACCTTCTGACTCGTTAGATGAGTTGTTTAACAATAATATAAAGCCGATTGATGGCCTGATTGCATCATTAATAAATAAGACTGAACTTCTAACCAACTCCCGCGACCGCCTCCTCACCCGCCTGATGTCCGGCAAGATCGATGTGGCGCAGTTGGATATCCAGTTCCCCCCGAGCATGAAAGAATCGGAGGCGATGGCCGATGCCTGAAATTTTTTATTCCGCTGAGATAATTGCCCCAAAGGGGCTGCGTAATTTAGCCCAGGGTTGCGGCTTGCCCGCTACCCTGGGTTTCCAAAACCATGTTTCATCAACCCCAACGGGGTTGCGTCAGGAGATGGAACGGGACGAGAGGGTTGTGTGGGAGCAACGCAACCCCGTTGGGGTTGGGGGATCTTTCACCTGTTTACCCAGGGTAGCCCGCT
>DAIEHU010000323.1 GCA_027353395.1 Desulfobacteraceae bacterium | reverse complement strand
ACAAGGAATTGTTCCATTCCTGCCGCATTGACGAAGTGGTGGGTGCGGTGAAGCAGATCGAAACCCGCTTTCCCCACAAGCGGCTTCTGCTGGCTGGATTTTCCCTTGGAGGAAATTTCGCCGTGCGGGTGGCGGTCCGGGCGCCAAAGACAGGTATTCAGTTGGCCCAGGTGGCGGCTATCTGCCCGGTTCTGCATCCCCCCAGCACCCTCATCGCCATGGAAACCGGACTGCCCATTTATGAAAAATATTTCATGAAAAAATGGCGGCGGTCCCTTGCGGTCAAGCGCCGGTTTTTCCCGGACAACAAAGCCCTGTCCCGAATCGGCGGATTTAAAAATATTCGGGAAATGACCGGATATTTCGTCCGGCACTGCACGGAATATCCAGATCTCTCAACCTACTTGAACGGTTACGCCATCACTGGCGACCGGCTGGCGGGCCTGACTGTTCCGGCCTTTATCCTCTCAAGCATGGATGACCCGGTGATTCCCGCCGCGGACATCAAGAACCTGGCCCGTCCCGCCTGCCTCCGCATTGAAACCACCCGGTACGGCGGGCACTGCGGCTATCTCCAGGACTATTGCCTCACAAGCTGGGCGGACCATCGTCTGGCGGACATTTTTACATCATAATGCCATTCATCATTTGTCTCTCATCATTCATCATTTTTTTCACTCCGGATATCCCGTGATCTGCTGAATTTCCCGGTACAGGGGCATCAGTTTCGCGGATATCTTGGTATACACATTTTCATACAGGTTTTTATAGATCCGGCAGTTTTCCGCTACCGGTTCAAAAACCTGCTTGACGCCGGTCATCCCCTTCACCGCTGACGGAAAGTCGGGAAAAAGCCCCAGTCCCACCGCCCCGTCAATGGCCGCGCCAATCGCGGATGTTTCGTGGGTCAGGGGCCGCTCGGCAGGGATGCCGAAAACATCCGCCGCGATCTGCATGGCCGTGTCGCTCATGGACCCGCCGCCGGATATGCGAAGGCGCGTGATGGGCACTTTATTTTTCTTTTCCGTGAGTTCGGCCCCTTCCTTTAACCCGTAAATCAGTCCTTCGATCATGGCCCGATACAGATGCCCCCGGGTATGGACATCGCCGAACCCGATAATGGAGCCTTTGGCGCATTGTTCCATATGAGGGCCTGGCGACCAGTGGGGCTGAAGCACCAGGCCCATGGAGCCCGGCGGCACCTCACGGATGATGCGTTCAAACAGCATTTCGGGGGTCACCCCGGCCCCTTCGGCCTCAAGCTTTTCTTTAAGCCCGAACTGCTCCTTAAACCAGGTGACCATCCAGAACCCCCGCATAATGGCGACTTCCGTATAATATTGATCCGGCACCGCCGCCGGATACGGCGGGACAATCGGCCGCAGTTCCACATACCGTTGGATGGCGGTATTCACCGTGGCAATGGTGCCGAAGCTCAGGCAGGCGATTTCCGGTGTCAGGCACCCTGCCCCGAGCACTTCACAGGCCTTGTCAGAAGCCGCGGCGATCACCGGAAGCCCTTGAGGGATACCGGTTTCCAGGCATGCGGTGGCGGTGATACGGCCCAGAACCTCCCCCGGTTTGACCAGATGGGGCAGTTTGGCGCGCTCCACCGGAAACATCTTCCATTTCAGGTCATAGGGCCCGGCCCATTCATAGGTTTTAGGGTTGATGGGCAGGTATCCGACATTACTGCCGATGGAATCGGAAAATTCGCCGGTGAGTTTAAAATTAAAATATCCCGACAGGAGCAGGTATTTATGGGTTTTTTCCCATATTTCCGGCTGGTTCTGTTTCATCCAGTTGATCTGGCAGGACTCGATGATATCATTCACAAATTTCAAAAGTTTAACGCGCTTTACAAAAGGACGGATCACGGAAGGGAGGATTTTGCTCCCATCCGCTTTCCGCTGGTCCAGCCAGACAATGGCCGGGCGCAGGGACCGTCCGTTTTCATCCACATTGACCACGGTCGCCCGCTGGGTGGTGACGCTGACCCCGGCAATTTGCGTATGCACATCCCCGGTTTTGGCCCAAAGATCCCGGCAGGTGCGGCAAAGCATGTCCCAGTAATATTCCGGTTTCTGCTCCGCCCATCCCGGATGCGCGGAAAAATAGGGTTCAATGGGGGTTTTCACCATATCCGTGATATTGCCCGAAAGGTCAACCAGAGCCGCCCGGATGGACTGGGTGCCAGCGTCAATCGTCAAAATGAGCGCATCTTTTTTTGTTATATTTTCACCCATCAGAAGGTACTCCCTTACCGTGAATTATTTTTCCGGCAGATCAAGGCCCAGGTGCCCGCCGGGATTCATAATATTATTGGGATCAAAATGATTTTTCAAGGTCCGGAGAATTGCCATCTGCTCCGGCCCCAGATGCTTTTCCATGAGCGGCGCGAACAGCTTGCCGACCCCGTGGTGGTGACTGATGGAACCGCCGTGTTTGAGAATGGCGTTTAAGACCCCGTCGTTAAATTTCCGGTATTCCTTCAGGTCCACCATTTTCAGGATAAAAATAAAATACAGGTTGGTGCCCTGGGGATAAAAATGCGAGGCATGGGTCATGCAAATGGTTTCCGGACGGTTTTTGATATACGCCCGGACACCCGTGTGCAGGCGGTGAAGGTTTGCCCAGGTCACGCCGGATTCCACGGTATCAATAATCACCCCGTAATCCATGAGATCTTCCCGCATGTAAGGTTCCTTGTACCGGGTTTTCTCCCATTTCCGGGTGGCATACCCGGAGAGGGTCATGGCACCAAATTGTCGACAGATTTTCGTCACCTGATCAGAGACATGCCCGGCAAAGCCTTTTTCCCCTTCCGACCACCCCATGCACAGGCACCGCTCCATGGGTTTATATCCGCGAAATTTCATGATGGTGT
>DAIEHU010000322.1 GCA_027353395.1 Desulfobacteraceae bacterium | reverse complement strand
TGCGTCCAGCAAGCTGTCCATACTCAGTTATCTCCATATCGGTGAAAAAACCATGTTTTGATCAGATGGGTCAGCAGGGAGTAGGTCACCAAAAACGCCGCGATCCATCCCCAGAATACGGCGGGCAGGGGAACCATGCCCAGGTCTTTCGCGAACGGCGAATACGGAAGCCACGCCCCAATGGCCATGATGGCCAGTGTGGTCATCGTCATGGGCAGAGACGCCCGGCTGCCGAAAAACGGAATTTTCCGGGTGCGGATGATGTGAACAATCAGCGTCTGGGTCAGCAGCGACTCCACAAACCATCCGGTCTGAAACAATTGCGCCAGCGATTCTTTCTGCAAAGCAGTCAGGGCCGGATTGGTGAATGCGCTGCAACGAAAAAAGAACCACATCAGCGCGAAGGTCGCATAGTCAAAAATGGAACTGACAGGGCCGATAAAAACCATGAAGCGTTTGATGTTGTCAATATTCCATTTAAGGGGTTTGGCTACCAGTTCCTCATCCACGTTGTCCGTGGGGATGCCAGTCTGGGAAAAATCATAAAGAAGGTTGTTGGTAAGAATCTGCACCGGCTGCATGGGAAGGAAGGGAATCAGGTAGCTGGCGCCGATCACGCTGAACATATTGCCGAAATTGGAGCTGGCGCCCATTCGTATATATTTGATAATATTTGCGAATACCCGTCGGCCTTCCATGATGCCCTCTTCCAGAACACGCAGGCTCTTTTCCAAAAGAACAATGTCCGCTGATTCCTTGGCCACGTCCACCGCTGAATCCACGGAGATGCCGACGTCGGCGGCTTTCATGGCGGGCGCGTCATTGATCCCGTCGCCCATGAATCCAACGACATGGCCGTTGCGCCGCAGCTCCTTGACAATCTGCTCTTTTTGCGATGGGGACAGTTTGACGAAAACATTGCTTTCCTGCACGGTTTTTGAAAATTCCTTTCCGGAAACCTGCGCAAGATCCGATCCCGTGATGATTCGTTCCACGTTAATGCCCACGTCCCGGCAGACTTTTTCCGTCACGAGGCCGTTGTCTCCGGTCAACACCTTCACTTTCACCCCGGCGTTTGACAGAAGCTCGATGGCTTCCGTGGCGGAAACTTTGGGGGGGTCGAAAAAAGCCACATAGCCCAGCAGAATGAGCTGGCTTTCATCGTCCACCGTGAACACCGTCTTGTTTCTGGGAAATTCCCGATAGCCGATGGCGAGAACCCGGAACCCATCCCGGTTGAGATTTTCAACGTCTTCGAACAGATCCGCCCGGATCATGTCGATGAGGGGGTAGACCTCGTCATCAATCTGATAACTGCTGCAGCATGCGTAAATTTCCTCCACCGCGCCCTTGCAGATAAGCACATGGTCCCCTTCATAATCCACCACCACGGACATGCGGCGGCGGTGGAAATCAAAAGGCAGTTCGTCCACAAGCCGGCAGTCCTGCTCGGGATACAAATCCACATGGTTGAGGACCGCCCGGTCGATAAGGTTGCGCAGACCGGTTTGAAAATAGCTGTTAATATAGGCATAATTTAAAACCTCGTCACTGGCGTGTCCGATAATGTCAACATGGCGTTCCAGCACCACCCGGTCCTGGGTCAGCGTTCCGGTCTTGTCCGTGCACAGGATATCGATGGCCCCGAAATTCTGAATCGACTGGAGGCGTTTGACAATGACCTTTTTTTGCGCCAGGGTCAGGGCGCCCTTGGCCAAGTTGACGGTGACGATCATGGGGAGCATTTCCGGGGTTAGCCCCACCGCGATGGAAAGGCCGAAAAGCATGGCTTCCAGCCAGTTGCCCTTGGTCATGCCCACAATAAAAAAAACGGCGCAGGCCAGAACCATCATGAAGCGGATCATGAGCCAGGTGAAGGAGCGGATTCCCCGGTCAAAGCTGGTTTCCTCCCCTTTTTCGTTCAGCCGTTCCGAAATGCCGCCAAACAAGGTTCGCACTCCGGTGTTCACGACCAGTCCCCTTGCGGTTCCGCTTGTGACGGAAGTTCCGTAAAAACAAGCGTTCGGCTGGTCCAGGGCTGAGTGAAGGGATGCGCCTGGGTTTGCGCTTGTCTTTTCCACAGGCATGGATTCCCCGGTCAGGGCCGATTCGCTGACGAAAAAGTCCTTGGCGGCGATGATTCGCAGATCCGCGGGAACGATGGAGCCGGACTGGAGAAGCACGATGTCGCCGGGAACAATTTCGGATATTTTCACCTCGGATTCCTTGCCGTCCCTCAGGGCGAATGTGCGCGACTGAACCCTTTTTCCCAGCGTATCCACCGCCCGGCTGGAGCGCCGGTCAAGTATATAGGACAATCCGACGCTGAGCAGAATCATCATTCCGACAATGACGGCCGATTTTATCTCGCCGATGAGCGCGGATATCAAGGCGATCACAAGAAGCTGGACGACCAGGGGGCCTTTGATGCGCTGGAATATGTCCGCCCAGAATCCCAGCCGCTTGCGGTTCGACAATTCGTTGGGGCCGTATTCGTCCAGCCGGTTCTCCGTCTCTTCGGCGGTGAGCCCCTCAAGGGCCGTTTTGAGAGCGTCCAGCGCTTCCTGGATTGGGCGCGTGCAAATCGTCACCAGTCTCTGTTCATGCTCGTTTAATACCGGGGCCGGGGATGATGGGTTGCCGGAACCTTTTGAGAATCGTGCGAAAAAGCCCTTTTTCATGGCGAAACGCTCCTTGCAGCATGCGGTTTCCATTGGTTCCAGCCGGGATGAGGGGGGGGTGTGTTTTTCCGAAGATATCCGGAAAAAGGATATATCCATTCCTGGATATCTGCGGAATGTCCGGATGTGTAGAACTTTTGAAGGGGTTTTGAATTCCCTGCCGTGCGCGTCTCACGCAGCCTGGGAAGAAAGAGTGGATTCGGGTTCTTCATGGTTCACCTCTGTTACGGCGGCGACTCAAGAGCGGACGCCGCCGGAGGCGAACTGCAAGCTGCCGGA
>DAIEHU010000321.1 GCA_027353395.1 Desulfobacteraceae bacterium | reverse complement strand
CGCCGGATGCGCTCGATCATGGCCATGACGGTGGAAAGCGACACCCGATGCTTCAACGCCCGGGTGGAGGAACGCTGGATCACCGGGCCATCGGCGCTGGGGTCTGAAAACGGAACCCCGATTTCCAGGATATCCAGCCCGTTGTCGCACATGGCGGCAATGATTTTAAGCGACGTGTCGATATCCGGATCACCGGCGGTGACAAATCCCACCAGGGCCGATTCCTTTTTGTCGTGTAATCTGTTAAATGTGTTCTCTAAGCGCTTCATGTACATACTCCTTATAATAATGGGCCGACAATGCCCAGATCTTTGTCGCCCCTGCCGGAAAGATTCACGATAATGATCTGGTCCTTTGCCCTGTTTTTCGCCTCAAACATGGCCGCAGCCAGGGCATGAGAACTTTCCAAGGCCGGGATAATCCCCTCCAGGCGGCACAGGGTGGAAAACGCTTCCAAGGCCTGCGCATCTGTCACCGCCACATACCCTACCCGTTTCAAGTCCTTGAACAGGGCGTGTTCTGGCCCCACCCCCGGATAGTCCAGGCCCGCGGATATGGAATGGGCTTCCTGAATCTGTCCGTCCGCGTCCTGAAGCACATAGGATTTGGACCCGTGAAGCACGCCGATGGAACCTGCGTTCAAAGTGGCCGCGTGTTTGCCGGTCTCAATGCCTTTGCCCGCCGCTTCCACCCCGATAATCTGCACATCGTCTTCAATAAATGGATAAAACAGGCCCATGGCGTTGCTACCGCCGCCAACGCAGGCCATCAGGAGATCAGGCAGACGTCCAGTCATTTCCAGTATCTGGGCTCTGGCTTCCTGGCCGATGATTTTCTGGAATTCCCGCACCATCACCGGATAGGGATGGGGCCCGGCAACGGATCCAATCACATAAAACGTGTCGCGGACCGCGGACACCCAATAGCGAAGGGCCTCGTTCATGGCGTCCTTTAGGGTGCCGGTGCCGGACGGAACCGGCACCACCTGAGCGCCCAGAAGTTCCATGCGTTTGACATTGGGGGCCTGCCTTGCAATGTCTTCAACACCCATGAACACCTTGCATTCCATTCCGAAAAGGGCCGCGGCGGTGGCGGTGGCCACCCCGTGCTGACCGGCCCCGGTCTCGGCGATGACTTTCTTTTTGCCCATCCACCGGGCCAGCAGGGCCTGGCCGAGGGTGTTGTTGATTTTATGAGCCCCGGTGTGAGTGAGATCTTCCCGTTTTAAATAAACGGACGCGCCTCCAAGGGCGCTTGTCAGGCGTTCCGCAAAAAACAGGGGCGTGGGACGGCCCGTGTAATCTTTAAGCAAATGGTCAAGTTCCTTCTGAAACGCCGGGTCCGGAAGAAACCGTCTGTAGGCTTCTTCCAGTTCAACCAAGGCCGGCATCAGGGTTTCCGCAACATATCTGCCGCCGTATGGGCCGAAATGTCCGTTCGCATCCGGATACAGTTCAGGATGGTATGTGTTATCTTGTTTCATGAAAAAATTCTCCTTAAATCCCGTTTTGTTTTACATATCTGGACTGCCTTGATAAACATCTGAACCTTGTGCATGTCTTTTCTGCCGGGGGCGGATTCCACGCCGGAACTCACATCCACGGCATCCGGCATGGCTTCCCGGATGGCGTCCCCAACATTGTCGGCATTCAGGCCGCCTGCCAGAATCAGGGGATGGGTTTCGCCGAAAGGCGCGGCATCCCGCCAGTTCCAAATCATGGCATTCCCGCCGGGAAGGATGCCTTCGGCGCATTCCACCAGGAATGCGGATGCATCATAAGTGGCCATTTTTTTGACCGACGGTTCGCCCTCCATGTACAGGGCCTTGATCACCCGAAGTCCCTGATTGACAAGATCATGGATAAACTTCGGGGGCTCATTGCCGTGCAACTGAACGGTATTGATATGGCATGAATAGACAATATCCATGATAGCGTTGAAGGGCTCGTTGACGAACACCCCGACAGCCGCCGCTTCTTTGGGAATCGCGTGGATAATCGCCTGAGCCCTGGGGACGGTCAGATACCGGGGGCTTTTTTTGAAAAACATCAGGCCGATGGCGTCAGCACCCATAGCGATGCATTTTGCCGCATCTTCAGGTTTGGTCACCCCGCAGATCTTGATTTGCGGGGTGTGAAACGTTCCGTATGATTCCATTGAATTCCTTTTCTAATCTTTCAGTGATCGGATAAACGCCGCCGGGTCATCTGAGCGCACAATACTTTCCCCAATGAGAAAATGGCGGATGCCGGCCTTTCGATTTTTTTCGATATCATCCCTCCCCCGGATGGCGCTCGCGGCAACCGGTATCTGACCGGGCCGGAGACCGGCCACGAGTTTCATGGCGTTTCCGATGTCCGTATCAAAGGACTTGAGATTCCGGTTGTTAATGCCGACAAGCCGGGCAAAGGAGCCTTCCATGATGTCAATATCTTCCGCCGAATGGACTTCCACCAAGACGTCAAGAGAAAGCTCATTGCAGAGAGCCAGATAATCTTTGAGCTGATTTTTCGACAGCATCCGGACAATCAGGAGCACGGCGTCCGCCCCGATTACCGCCGATTCATAAATCTGATAAGTGGACAGAGTGAAATCCTTCCGAAGAATGGGCAGGGTGCTGGCCTGCTTTGCGGCCTTTAAATCATCCACGCCGCCTTTAAAAAAATGGTCTTCGGTGAGCACGGAAATGGCGGACGCACCTCCTTTCTGATAAGCTTCGGCTGTTGCCGCGGGATCGAGGTTATTGCGGATAACGCCTTTGGATGGGGACGCACGTTTGATTTCCGCAATAATGTGGATATGGCCCGCATCGCCCGTTTCCAGGTGACGGATAAATCCGCGTCTTTCAACACTTATTTCCGCATCCGCCCGAAGGCTGGCTTCGGGACGATATTTTTTTTGCCTGGAGACAAGATCCTGTTTGTATGCCGTAATTTGACTTAAAAAATCCTCGGCCATTAGG
>DAIEHU010000320.1 GCA_027353395.1 Desulfobacteraceae bacterium | reverse complement strand
AGCAGTGATGGATGTCTTGCCGGTACCGCCTTTACCGCTGATGATGAGGATTTCTTTCATTTCGCCGCCTCCATGCCGCCAGCGGCCCTTTGCCTGATTCTCTCAAAAAGGCCGGTAAAAAGGCGCCGCATTTCCCCTGATGTGTCGGCGATGATGCAGCCCTTGGCGTAGGCTTCGGCTATCCGGCGGTCATAGGGAATTTCCGCCAGAATTTCAAGATCCTGGGCCTCGCAATAATCGTATATTTCGGAGTTCCCCAGCCCGGCGCGGTTCACCACCACCCCCATGGGCTTGTTCATGGGCGCAAAGGCCTCATGGGCCAGTTTCATGTCATACGCGCCAAAGGGTGTGGGTTCCGTGACCAGAAGGATCATGTCGCTGTCCATTACCGCATTGACTGCCGGACAGGAAGCGCCGGGGGGTGCGTCGATAACCGCATCCGCAGGGGATGCGGTTATTCTGTCGTCAAGCCGGGCCATGACGGCCCGCATGAGCGGCGGGCTCATGGCCTCGCCGACCCGCAGCCGGCCCATGATGAAGTCGCCCTTTTCCCACCGGCCCCAGGAGATATCGCCCATATCCCGAAAATCCACTGACAATGCCCCATCCGGGCAGATGGCGATGCAGCCGCCGCAGCCGTGGCACATTTCCGGAAAAATCATGAGGATTTCGCCCATCAGGCTGATGGCTTTAAACTGGCACAGGGAGCTGCATTGACCGCACCGATTGCACAGGGATTCGTCCACTTTCGGGATTTCCATGAATGCGTTGCGCCCCCCTGATATACTGGGGTGTAAAAACAGGTGAAGATTGGGTTCCTCCACATCCAGATCCACCGCAACCACCGGATCCGGCCAGACCGATAGCAGTGAGGCGGACACCGTGGTTTTGCCCGTTCCTCCCTTGCCGCTGGCAACGGATATTTTCATCGTCCGCGCCCCATGCGTCCATGGCCTTGACCCATGCCGCCGTGGCTCATGCGGTTGGGGGCCTCGGCCATATTGACTTTTCCACTTTTATACAGATCAATGGCCTGACGGACCGTGATGTTTTCCATGTCCTGGCCGATCTTGATTCCGGCTGCGGTCAGGCCCTGAAATGCTTTGGGGCCTACATAACCGGTCAGCAGAACTTTTGCGCCGGACCGGGCGATGTTTTCCGCGGCCTGAATTCCCGCGCCCTGGGCCATGACCTGGGACGCGCCATTATCAATGAATTCAAACGTCAGGGCGTCCGGGTCAACAATTAAAAACCCTGCGGCCCGGCCAAACCGGGGATCAATCCGGGAATCCAGGCTGGGTTCTTCACAACTGACGGCGATTTTTCCCATTGGGTTCTCCTTATTTGTGGTTTTCCTGTTGTTCATTGAATTCTGAACAAACAAGCCCGTGTCACTTGTCACTGAATCATGCCGCCGCGTTGGGGCATGTCCTTTTTTAAAATTATGAGTATATGCTCAATGTCAAGGAAAAAGTAATGGCTCACTACCGGAATGTCAAATTATTTTTTTTAGAATATGCTCAAAATGTTCGAAGGGGATTCGGGGTGGTCTTCAGTTATGGATATCACCCAAATTCCGGGATTCTCGGTGCTTCACTGATTTTTTTGTAACTATTCAGCAACCGTCATGAACTTCGGTTGTTTTCCCTCGAACAAAAGACGCAGCGCTTCTGATGCGGAAATGCCTTGTTTTCGACATGTGGACAAATAACTGCGGATGCGGCAAAAAATTTTGCTCCAGCCATTGAGCGGAAGCAGCCAGATATCTTCTGCTGCACCTTGGTCATTCGCAGATCATTTTCGGCCTGATTGTTTGAGAAAGGCACAATTTTTTCATCCATGAATCTCAACACATCTGCCTCAAAGTCTCGAAGTCGTTCCAGAAGATTTCTGGATTTCGACCGGGCGGTTTTCCCCCTTCGGCCTTTTCTTCTGGTCTCATCCGGGGGCGGACATTCGAGTTCAGCCTCCCGCAACAAATCGCGGTAGCGCTTCCGGTAATCCGCCGATTCATTGGTTCCCAGCCGACCTCCGGCAGCATGGGTGGCGTTGTTCATTCCTATAAGAAGTTCGGATACTTTTTTCGCCCACTGTTGCCCGTCCTGCTCCCATGCCCTTTCGATCTCCCGCAGGTGATGGGCATTGCACAGCGCGTGTGAACCACCATATTGATAATACGGTTTCCAATGATCATGACAGATAATGCCTCTATACATCGAAAGTATCCCCATTTCATCCAGCGCGTCGCATCCTCTTTTTTCATGAGGATAAAAATAACTGAAGCTGTCATTGGACGTATTATGAAGCCATCTGCGTTTTCCACCAATATTGATGCCAGTTTCATCGCAATGAATCAGATCAGATGCCTTCAGTTTATTTTTAACCCATTCATCAATCTGATTACCACTCTTTTTCAGCCAAAGTTAACAGGCGCATAGGCATCGGTGGTGTTCGAAGCGAGATATAGGCCAATCAAGGAACCATACTCGGTAAGTCAAAACGTCGATTGAAACGGTATTGAAACTCTGCAAGGTAGCGAGGAATATGCTTTTTCTGAAAGAAATGATAAGTATCCTTGAGCGAATTTTTTACATTCCCGAGAACGGTATTCACCCATTTGAAAGAAGGATGCGAGACCGCCTGTTTTCCGCTTCCAACGACATGAGGCTCATGGACACATCTTGCATTTGCTACAGCATTAAAACATGCCAACCCGTCGGAAACGACTCTGGTTCCAGGCTCAAGATTCCCCATGCTCCAATGCTCAAGCTCTTTTTTACGAAAACCTTTGATTTTCGAAAGCTTGATTCTTTGTGGCCTTTTGTCCATATCAGTTTCTACCGCTGCAATAAAAGGGGTTTTTCTTCCCGCACCGCGCCCTCTTTTTCCGCTTACCCGTTTACCGCCCAGATAGGAATCGTCAATTTCAATGCGACCATGAAGCTTTTTCTTCCTGTCTTGTTCAAGCATCAC